>JAYUFN010000138.1:0-5950 GCA_043738705.1 Bacteroidota bacterium | reverse complement strand
AAAATCCATCAACCGTTTCTAATTTGAAATAACTTATCCAGCTGCCTTTTGGCGGATGGAAATCCTCCCCCCTCATTTTATAATTCTTTTTTGTGTAGATGGCGCCTGATTGTAGAGACCAGTGGTTATTAAAGCGATAACCAATTGTAACACCTATATTATACCCCGCAGGTGAGCCATAATTATACTTTACAGTACTTGCGTCTATTCCCCCTACTAAGCCGATAAAGACTCCTTTTTTAGGGTCAGTATTTTTTACTTTATTAGACTTTCTTTTTGTTGTATTCGAGTCGGGAAGTGGTGTTATATGAATACTTTTCTGAGTTTCTAAAACAGGATTTAAGGATTCAAGAGAAGAAAAAGATTTAACTAGATTGGTCCTGTCTATAACGCTATCTTCTCGTTTTGTTTGAGTAAGATCTTGCAATGAAGGAGCCGCTTTTGTTTCTAGCTTAGTTTCAATAATTTCAAAACTCTTTTTATCAATTTTATTTGTATTATTATTTTGATCAAGAGGAGTTGGTTTCGGTTTTTGGTCAGAAATATTATTGTTAGAATCTAAAATTAAGTTTTCTATAATTAACTTATTTGTTGATAAAGTGTTTTTTGTTTCCGGGACTGTATTTTTAAAGTCTTGATGAATCGTAATATTTGTTATCCAGTACAAACCAATGGCAGCAGCGATCCCAAGTGGAAGGAGCCACCAGATAATGCCTCTTCTTTTTTTCTGCTGAGGCATTTGTTTGTCTAATACAAGCTGCATCTTTTCCCAATTGGCATTACCCGGAGCTTCATAAGCTTCGGAAGCCAATCTGGTTATTTGATCCAGTTCATTATCGTCATCAAAACTATGCATACTTTTTATACTCTTTTTTTTCTTTGATCAGTTTACGAAGATTCTGCCTTGCTTTTGAAAGATTAGATTTGGATGCACCAATACTGATTTTTAATTGATTGGCTATTTCTTCATGGCTGAAACCTTCAATCACAAATAAATTAAAAACGGTTCTATACGCAGGCGATAATAACCTGATCGCTTCAATGATTTCTTGATAGGATATTTTGTCTAAACCGCTTTCCTGAGTTTCAATTAACATACCCTTTTCAGGTGTTGCATCATAACTTATTAATTTTAGATGCGTTTTTCTCAAATGGTCAATACAGGTATTTACTATAATTCGCTTGAACCATGCTTTTAAAAGAGCTTCCAGATCAGATTGGAGATTGAAATTAAATTTGTCTAAATTTTTAAAAAGCTTTACAAAAGATTCACTTACTAATTCCTCTGCTTCTGACACATTATTGATATATCTAAAGCTGATCTTGATGGCATAATTATACAGCCATAGGTACAATTCCCTTTGACTATTTCGGTTGTTTTGGCAACAACCTTTTATCAGGCTAGTTATTTCTGGTATTTCCTGGGGCAATTTTTTAAAATAACTGGTATGTGACAAATGTCTTTCCAATATTATGACTTCTCTATTGATATTACGTTAAGTAAGTAGCAAGGGTTGCCCTGAATATTGATTTTTTTAGCCGGTTTTGCCGTCACGAAGGCTAATTTTCTTCTTGTTTTTGTTCTTTTTTTCAAATTCTTCAACTTCCTTCGGCTTCGTCTTGGCTTTTTCGATAGGATTTAGCATAGTGCTATCAATTAATATAGAGTCCACAATTTGATCGGAATTAGGTTTCCCGGTTTGTAATTCATCAAGCAGATAGATTTCGGTTTTTAATAGTTTTCCATAAGCCGAATTATAATATTTCCAAGTTCCGTGCCTTAAAGAATTTCCTTCATTTTTTACAACCACCCGATCATACTTATCTGGAAATTTAGGATCAGGAACATCAATGGTATCAATCGATTTTGCTGGATTCAAGGCCTTCCAGCTTTCTTCATGTTCAAGTCCCATCAAATTAAAATACTGACACTTGCCATTTTTATTACCCCATTTATAATTTTCTATGGCAATTAAATCGCCCATTAAATTAAATCTACGCCAGCTGTTTTCTTTTTTGTTATTCACGAAACTACCTTCTTCCTCATAACCAGGCTCACCCCTCAATGCATTCACATGGACTGCCCATTCCTTTTGTTTGAATCCATTGATATCTGTACAATTAATGGTATCTCCTTTTGAACTAATCTTAAAGGTTTTACACTGCGCAGAACTGTCCAAAAAAAATAATAGGATTAGCGGTATTAAAAACAAGCGCATAATAACTAAATTAGTCCCTCGAATTTACTATTAATTAAAATGCGCATGAAAAAATTAACTTTAATTATTGCTTTGATCATTTCGGTTTGTGGATATGCACAAATTAAATCCACCTCAGCTACTGAACGATTAAAGACGGATGAACAAAAGAAAAAACTTTCAAAAAATTCGTTGGTCAATCAAATCAGTTTCAAAAATATAGGGCCAAGTGTTATGAGTGGAAGGGTAGTGGATATCAATGCCAACCCTGCCGACCCAACTGAATTTTATGTAGCATATGCATCGGGTGGGTTATGGTATACGATTAATAACGGACAGAGCTTCACTTCTATTTTTGATTCGGAATCAATTTTAACAATCGGTGCTATTGCAGTAAACTGGCAAGCTAAAATTATTTGGTTGGGTACAGGAGAGGCTAATAGCAGCAGGTCGTCTTATGCAGGAACAGGGATGTTTAAATCTATAGACAATGGAAAACATTGGGATTATATTGGGCTTCCAGAGAGCCATCATATTGGTAAGATTTTAATGCATCCTAATGATGCAAATACGGTCTGGGTTGCTGCATTGGGCCACTTATTTTCGTACAATAAAGAAAGAGGTGTTTATAAAACAACGGATGGAGGAAAATCTTGGAATCAGACTTTAGCCGTAGATGATAAAACTGGCGCTGTTGACCTTGAGATGAATCCTGCTAATCCAAATGAATTGTACGCTGCCATGTGGTACAGAACTAGAACAGCTTCAAATTTTGAGGAGGGTGGAAAAACAAGTGGAATCTTTAAAAGTATTGATGGAGGTAATAATTGGCAATTGATCTCAACTGCTGGAAGCGGCTTCCCCAATGGAGATGGAGTGGGAAGAATAGGCTTGGCAATCTCTGCAAAGAATCCGAACGTAGTATATGCTGTATTAGATAATCAATTTCATCATCCCGATACGGCTTCGAAAAAAACAGATACTTCTACATACGTTTTAAGCGATTTTAAAGAGATCACAAAAGAGCAATTTGAAAAATTGGATGTCAGAAAGTTAAATTTATTTACGGGTTCAAGAAGAAACGGAATCCCTTCAAAATATAATGCACTGTTATTGAAAGAGCTTGTTCGATCTGATAAACTAAAACCAACTTGTATTTGGGATTTTTTATATGATGCAAATACAGCACTCTTTGAAACACCAATCATTGGATGTGAGGTCTACCGTAGCGATAACAATGGAATAAGCTGGAAAAAGATGAATGATAGTTCTATTCCAGGATATTTTTACAGCACGTATGGGTACTATTTTGGTAAAATATTTGTAAGCCCTACCAACGAAAATAAAGTTTTTATTACAGGCTTGAACCTCATGCAGAGTAAAGATGGAGGTAAAACATTCCAAAATATCAGTAAGGAGCACGTTCACTCCGATCACCACATGTTATGGATTGATCCTGCAAAAGATAGCCATATCATTAATGGTAATGATGGTGGATGTAATATCAGTTATGATGATGGGGCGCATTGGTTTAAAGCAAATACACCAGCCGTTGGACAATTCTACAATATTGCAGTTGACAATGCAAAACCTTATAATGTATATGGCGGTTTACAGGACAATGGCACATGGTTTGGTTCGAGTAATACTGTTGAAGGTTATAATTGGTATGCAAGTGGTAATAATCCCTATCAATTTTTAAATGGAGGCGATGGAATGCAAGTTCAGGTTGATACTAGAGACAATAAAACTATTTATAGCGGCTCACAGTATGGTTATTATAGCCGTCAGAATTTGCTGACTAAAGAAAATGTATCGATCAAACCTTCAAATGATCTTGGGGAACAGCAATATAGATTTAACTGGCAGGCTCCCATTTTATTGAGTAAGCATCATCAAGATGTATTGTATTATGGGTCTAATAAATTTCATCGCTCTTTCAATAAAGGAGATAGTTTGCCTGCAATTAGTGCCGACCTGACTACCAACCCTACTCAGGGAGATGTGCCCTTTGGTACATTAACAACAATTAGTGAAAGTCCGCTGAAATTCGGATTAATTTATGTTGGTACGGATGATGGAAATGTACAACTGAGTAAGGATGGAGGATATAGCTGGACATTGATTACAAAAAAATTACCAAAAGGATTATATGTGAGCAGAGTTATTGCAAGTGCCTATCAGGAAGGAAGAGTATATATTAGTTTGAATGGCTATAGAAACGATAACTTTCTGCCCTATTTATATGTGAGTGAAGATTATGGAACAAACTGGAAACAAATTGGGAAAGATTTGCCTAACGAACCAATTAATGTGGTCAAAGAAGATCAAGCAGTAAGTGGATTATTATTTGTTGGAACTGATGGTGGATTGTATGTAAGTATTGATGGTGGGAATAGTTTTATGCAGTGGAATAAAGGCTTGCCTTATAGCGTGCCTGTTCATGATATTGTAACACAGGCTCGCGAGAATGATATCATCATTGGAACACATGGTAGAAGCATTTATATTGCAAAATTAGATGAAGTGCAAAAATTAGTGAAAGACCCTGAATTCCGAAATAAAAAACAATCGGAGATCGAAAAAAAAGAGGGTTTGAAAACGCCTTAATTTTTTAATTTGTATGAAACTATTATTGTAATTGGCGCTTATACATTTGAATTGCATTTTCATACCCTAGATAAAGGGCATCGCAAACAAGTGCATGGCCGATACTAACTTCATCAAGAAATGGAATCTGTTGTTTAAAATATTTTAGATTCTTCAGGTCTAAATCGTGTCCTGCATTAATACCTAAACCTAATTTATTTGCTTTTTCTGCTGCAGTGATATAGGGTTTAATGGCATTTACTCTTTCGCCATTTGTATACAATTTCGCATAGCCCTCAGTATATAATTCTATTCTGTCTGTACCTGTTAATGCAGCGCCTTCAACCATTTCAATAATAGGATCCACAAAAATAGAAACGCGTATACCAGCACTTTTGAAAATTTGGATAATGTTGATTAAATAGTCTTTATGCAAGATGGTATTCCAACCATGATCGCTTGTAAGTTGACCTAATGTATCTGGCACTAATGTTACCTGATGAGGTTTTGTTTCTAAAACCAGATCCACAAATTTCTGTTCCCTTGGATTACCCTCGATATTAAATTCTGTAGTAATAATTTTTTGTATTTCCCTAACATCGGCATAACGAATATGCCTCTCATCAGGACGCGGATGAACCGTAATACCGTTGGCTCCAAAACGTTCAGCATCTACAGCTACTTTTATGATATCTGGATTATTACCACCTCTGCTATTTCGAATGGTAGCAAATTTGTTGATATTCACGCTTAATTTGGTCATTTTGCAAAGATAGGCAGAATCAGCAAGTAGAGATTATAGCTAACTTTACTTAACTATTTGAACATACAATTGTTGTTATCATATGAGTTATACATCCCTTGAAGATTGTTTGAATGACTTAGAAGCCAATGGTCATTTGGTACGAATTAAAGAAGAAATAGATCCTTATTTAGAGATGGCAGCTATCCATTTAAGAGTCTATGATGCAAAGGGACCTGCATTATTATTTGAGAATGTAAAAGGCTCAAGTTTTAGGGCGGCATCTAATATTTTTGGTACAATAGAGCGAAGTAAATTCATTTTCAGAGATACGTTTAAATTGGTTCAACAACTCATTAAACTAAAAAGCAATCCTATTGAAGCATTCAAACACCCTATTGATAATTTTAAAACTGGATTG
>JAYUFN010000137.1:0-2133 GCA_043738705.1 Bacteroidota bacterium | reverse complement strand
GTCTTTAGCCCGTAATCCGTGATAGGCCAATCTTAAATATTCATCTGCCAATGCATTAATGTCGGTGGGTTCTTTAACTCCGCTGCTGCTTCGGCTATGTTGCAGCATTCCTTTTACTATAGCATCGGCTCGTTTGCCGTGGTGGTTGATTTTTTGTTCGTTGTCTTTGATATCATTTGAAATGGCAATGGCTTCTTCAGTATTACCGGTTTTTAATTCCTGTTGTAATTCATCAATCAATTCGGTGTTTACTTCAGAAAAATTATTGACGAAGTTTAAAGGGTTTTGAATTTCGTGGGCAATACCAGCAGTGAGTTCTCCAAGGCTGGCCATTTTTTCGGATTGGATCAGTTGCGATTGGGTAGATTGTAAATTGCTGAGAGTTGTTTCTAATACTTTATTTGCTTTTTGTTTTTGGCGGTTATTTCGGTAGAGTATCATACCAATTGCAAGGAAAACGCTCAATCCTGTTAGTAATGCATACGTCCAGACTTTATTTGCATTCTCCACTTTTTCCTTTTCCAATTCCTGTAACCGAAGCTGTTCATCAAAACCTATATTCTGCAATTGCTTTATTTTTCCCAGGCTTAACAAAGAGTCTTTGGCAACTGTGGCTAACTGAAGATAAAAAAATGCACTATCCGATTTTTTTTGGTTCTTATAAATAGTTGCTAAAGTATGATAAGCCCCTATTAGAGTAGTTACCATACCTGTTTTTTGAGATATAGCTAACCCTAATTTAGCATAATAAAGTGCAGAATCATTTTTCGCAAGCTTGTTGTAATAATCAGCCATGGCTATATAGGTAGCTCCTACACTGGCTGAATTATTTTGTTCTTTATCGGATTGCAATGCAGTCAAATAACTTTCCAATGCCAACTGAGGCAATTGTTTCTTTAAATAAATGTAACCTATGCTAATATAACTTGAGCTTTGATATTTTTTATAACCAACCTGATTTCCATAAGCCAGAGATTTTTTATAATATAGCAATGCTGAGTCAAATTGGTTCTTTCGTAAGTATACTCCACCCAGATTTCTCGATGCCTGCGAAAGCAATGTTTTGTCATTTATCCCCGACGCAATTTTGAAAGCATCCTGAATCGATTTCCATTGTTTGTCATAATTCTCTGTATTTCCATATAAACCCGAAGCATCACTTTGAATAGTAGCCAACAGGCTTAAACGGGCAAATTCAGGTAGTTTGCTATCCGTAAATTTTGAGATATTCCAAATATTTTTTTCAGACTCCTTGTTTTCTGCAATTTGAAGTGAAGCATTATATGAAATGAGTGACTTCACAAAATTTCCCTGACTATTTGAAGTGAGCGCCAGTAAATCAAATGCATCAGCCTCCCATAATTTTAATTTTAGTTTTTTTGCCAACGGCAGATCTTTCTCAATGAAAAATAAAGCACTGTCAGTGTTTAAATCCAAATAATAAAGTGCAAGTTCCCTGTAGGCAGCCATTCTAAGGGTATCGTTCATTTCTTTTTTTAACTCATTCAGTAAACTGTCGGCTTGCTTTTTGATAGGCTCAATGTAAAGTGGGTTCACCTGTGCCGTAGAATAAAATGGCAGCATTACAAATAGGAATATCCTTATTATTTTCATTTGACTATTTTAAACGATTGGTAATTGAATAACAAACTCTGTTCTTTCTCCTTCTTTTGATGTTACTTTTAATTCCCCCCCATGCGCTTTCACAATATCGTAACTCAAACTTAATCCCAATCCGGTTCCCTGGCCGGTGGGTTTGGTGGTGAAGAAGGGTTGGAAGATCATATTCATTCTAATTTTACTTGTAGAGCCATCGGCTCGGTTTATTTTGTAACAACGGATTTCAATCCGTTGTATTTGCAATCCCCAAAAATATGAGTGCCGTAGGCACGATACATATTTATACCAGATCCTGAAAAATATATTTCTCATCATATTCAACTCTAAAAGCATTCAAAAGTGCTATGTATTCGTCTCTAAAAGTCTGTTTTTTATGATGCTCTTCATGATTTTGTATGTATTTGAATACAGCATCTATTGACGATTGGCTATAAGAAAATACACCATACCCCTCCTGCCACTCAAATCGTTTCGATGTCAAATTATTGTCGTTGATATATTTCGAGGATTTAG
>JAYUFN010000136.1:0-5980 GCA_043738705.1 Bacteroidota bacterium | reverse complement strand
CATAGCACTGAATTCGATGGGGCCGAGGAGGGAATTATATCCCATGGTGATTGCAGAACCGGTTACCCATTTTTGATTTTTTGCGATACTCTGATTTTGCATGAAATCGTTCACCAATAGATTGGTTTTCCCTATTAAGTAAACATTATTGAATACTTTATATCTTAATCCAATCATCGCAGTTGCTACACTTTGGGTGCGTAAAGTTACATCCTGCAAGCCAGCGAAAACGATCTGATTGTGATACATCTTGTTGAGTCCTCCAATAGAGAATGCATTAAATTCATTCTCACCAGTACTAAAATTAATACCCGCTTGGACTTGCGCCATCAATGTAAAATGATCGCTCAAACTCTGAAACTCCTCGAGATTAAAAACAATTCTACTATAGTTAGAGCTACTTAAATTGGTAGTATCAGGACTAGTAATAGTTCTTCCATAAGAAGAATAAATAAGACTTGGATCTTGTTTGAAAGTATACCCTAACTCAGTATAGATGCGGAAACCATTTTTAGGATAGATTGGTTTATCTAGCGTATTTAATTGCAGATAAGTATAAGAGGTAAAATAGTTGTCGCTACCTCTTAATTCAAGTGCAGACTGCAAACTTGGAGTGTACTGTTCTAGCTCGTACTTGATACCGATACCTCCGGTAATAACTCGATTATTCGCTAATTGAACTTTTAAATCTCCTAGAAAATAGTTCATCCTATATAAACCATCTTTTTTAAAGTCGGTATAAGTATTTATTTTAAAGGATTCGAACTGTACTGTAGGGATAACTACTATATTTTTCTCTCGCCCAAAATATTGTAAATGCTCGGCTTTAACCCTAATATTATCTCCAAGATTTAAACTGATCAAGGACCTTGAAGTTGGGGTTAAATAATTTCGAGTTGTGAGATTCGCTATCAAACTAATTCCCATGAAAGTATTATAGTGTATTCCCAGTTTCGCTGAAGTGGGCGAGCTCTCCTCTACATCAAAAATGATTTCGAAATTTCCTTCAGCCAAGGGTTCCAGCGCATAATGGATATAGTTATATTCTCTTGTGGCATATCCCCTTCTAATCATTTTTGAAAGGTCGTTCAGTGAATATTTTACATATTCGTTAAAGTTTACGCTGTGTAAAAAAGAAGCTTCCGAAATAGTTTTTAAGCCTCTTACAAAATAATCGGTGATATATACCGAATCGAAAGTATTTGGGGCTTTTGTTTGTTTTGTTTGAGGACCATACAATTGATTCAAAGAGTCGGATAACTTCTTCAACTTAGGATAGAGTAGTCTTCCAAGATTAATTCCTGAATCAATAATTTCATCTGCTTCTTCGAAGCTGGCAATATTGTATTTAGTTAGTGGATGGTGTATGTATAAATCTGTAACATGTATCTGCTTTTTATTGTCCTGATCTTCTTTTAGAAAAGCCAGCTGTAGCAATATTTGTATCGGATTAGTAAGCTTCTCTTTGGGTAGTAAACCAGTTGTAACATTACTGCCAATGGTATAATTTGCGCCCATAGCAATGGCATCTGTTACAGGAAAATTTCGGATTACTCCCCCATCAACTAGTACACGACCCTTATCTTCTACAGTTGTAAACACGCCCGGAATTGCCATACTAGCCCTAATAGCAGTTATGATTTCACCACTATCCTGCACCACAGCTTCTGCATTGGTAATATCAGTAGCGATACAAGCAAAAGGAATTTGGAATTGTTTAAACTGCTTTACCCTACATACTGGAAAATACATTTCCGATAATTTAATCCATAACTCTTCTGATTCTAGTGCTCCGGTAGGCAAACTAAACTTACCCTTCGTAAAGGGAAGTTCTATTGCATATTTTCCGTACTCTTCTTTTTCTTCCAATGAAATTGCACGAAGGGTAACTTGATTGGATAATAGTAAATTCCAATCTGTTTGTCTGGCTATTTTTTCGATCTGATTACCAGTATATCCAATTGCATACAAAGAACCAATTACACTACCCATGCTGGTTCCAGTAACATAATCAACGCTTAATCCCGCAGAATCAATGGCTTTCAATATTCCGATATGTGCCAATCCTTTTGCACCGCCGCCGCTGAGTGTTAGTCCGATCTTAGGTCTCGCATGTTGTTGTGCAAAAGAAAAGCTAGAGAGCAATAGCATGGCAGCAAAGCATAAACCCAACAGTATTGGCCTAATTGGCATAATTGGATTAGATCTTTTAAAAGAATTAAACATGCTGCGAATAACTATGATTCAAAATTGAACCATTTAAAGCAGATTCTCATTAACAATATTAGATATTTCTTAAACCTTTAGAATTAGCCCGAAAAAGCAAAAGAACCCGTCCATGGAGATGATAAACACAAAGATTTATTTATATCATAATCACGTCATATCTGATAAAGACGGCATACTCTTTAATAAAAAAATGGTATTTTTCTTTTTTAATTCACAATCGATCTAAAATGAGAAAACTACTAATAGCTTTTAGTTGCATAGTAATATTAAATTCTGTAAATGCTCAGTACAACAAATCTAGCGCAGCTCCTGCTCTAGCCTCAATCAGGGTAGAGGATCTTAAAAAGGACTTGTACGATCTTGCTGATGCACACTATAATGGGCGCTCTGCAGGATCTTTAGATGAATTGAAGGCGTCGATGTGGTTAGGCGAAAAGTTTAGAACACTCGGTTTAGAACCCGCAGGCGACGACGGTAGTTATTTTCAATTCTTCACCATTTGGCGCAATCGTATTTCAGATGATAGTTATGTAAGCATCAATAATACCAAATTAAGTTTGTGGAATGATGTAGCTGTTTCACAAATGGCGAATAAAACTATTGATGCACCCATTGTGTATCTTGGAAATTGTGCAAGTATCGATATGAGTCATATAGAAGTGAAAGGTAAAGTGGTAGCACTCGAAGCAAATCCATCGGGCATCAATTTAAATGTATCGCTTCCCACATGGCGTTATAGCAGAAATATTATGCTGAAATATGGCAACTATTTGGTGAGCAAAGGTGCGGTGGCGATTATTTTCGTTGCAGATGAAATTGCAGAAAAAAGTTGGGCCGATGCAACAGAAAATTTTAAGAGAGGAAGTTATGATATTGAAGGAAGTGCTAATGCAATGGTTAGTAATACCGTACCTGTTTTGTGGGTACATGCTGCTACAAAATATGATCTGAATTCGGGTAATGCTACAATCAAAGCGAATTTAATTGTGGAACATTTTCCTTACCCCTCTGTAAATATTATTGGCAAGATTAGTGGTACCGATAAAGCACTTGCTGTTGAATATCTTTTATATAGTGGTCATCAAGATGCACATGGCATTCGTAATCCAATACACGCTGACAGCATTTATTATGGCGCCGATGATAATGCCAGTGTAGATGTTGCAATGATGGCAAATGCGAGGGCCTTCAAAAAAAATCCTGCAAAGCGTTCTATACTTTTTGTAATTCATGGTGCAGAAGAAAGAGGGCTACTTGGATCAAGATGGTATTCTTCTCATCCTACAGTTCCTGTCAAATCGATCGTAGCTGTTTTGAATGGTGATATGATTGGTAGGAATAACCCTGATAGTGCCGCCCTACTTGGCGTGCAACAACCGCACCGTAATTCCTTAGACCTTGTAACAATGGCATTAGATGCTAATCAGGAAGGACCGAAATTTAAATTGGATACTTTATGGGATAAACCATCGCACTTGGAAGGCTGGTATTTTAGAAGCGATCACTTACCATATGCTCGTTTAGGAATTCCATCCCTGATGTATACCACGCTTTTGCATCCGGATTATCATACACCGATGGATAATGCAATGAATATCGATTATGATAAACTCAAAAAAATGGCCGACTGGATGTATCGCACTGGTTGGAAAGTTGCGAATGCTACAAGCAGGCCAGCTACAGACGCAGGGTTTAAATTGGAAAGATAAGTAGGCTTATTATTTTAATCGAAATTTGAGTCCAGCTTGTAAAATATATTTTCCAAAACCCGCTTCAATAAATAATTCTAATTTCTTATCTTGACTGTATGAAAAAAATTATTTGCGCTGCAATATTTTATCTGTCGTTTGCAAGTCTGCATGCACAGGTTACGATCGAAAATATCATGTCCGTTCCCTTTCCTACTGAATTACAAAGTTCTACCGATGGCAAACATATTGCCTGGGTATTTAACGATAAGGGAATACGAAATATTTTTATTGCAGATGCTCCAGCATTCGCTCCGAAAAAAATTACCAAACATATTACGGATGATGGGATAGAAATTGGGGGTCTACAATTTTCTGCCAACGGGAATCGATTATTTTATCATGAAGGAAATAGTAATAATGGTGCAGGGGAAGCCGCCAATCCGGCTTTGCTGCAAGAGAAGACTGGAGAAATGATTTGGGTGGCTTATACTGATGGATCTGGTTTGAGAAAAATTGCAGCAGGAAATAATGCAGTTTCTTCGCCCGACGGTAAAACCGTTTTATACAGTAGTAAAGGAAAAGCTTGGCTGGCTTCAGTTACAGATACCTCAAAAGCATCAATGCAATTATTCGAAGCAAGGGGTTCGATCCGGGATCTTCGCTTTTCGCCAGATGGCAAGAAGCTTGCATTTATTAGTCACCGTGGCGATCATGCTTTTTTAGGAGTTTATGATTTTACATTAAAATCAGTTGAATATCCGGATCCATCAATCGACATTGATGGACAACCAGTATGGTCGCCTGATGGGAAATATATTGCTTATATCCGGATGGCAAATCGAAGAGACTTGCTTCCTTTTACTGAATTGAGAAAAGGGTTCCCATGGAGCATTCATCTTTTAGATCTCACAAAAAATGAAGCTAAAGAAATTTGGAGAGCTGATGAAGGAAAGGGAAGTGTTTTATATACTGGTTTTCCGGTAGCAGATAATTTGTTGCTCTGGACTGCAGATAACCAACTTGTATTTCCTTGGGAAAAAGATGGCTGGCAACATTTATATGCGATCAATATTTTTTCGGATGTTACACGCACAGCTCGTTTGTTAACAGCTGGTGATGGTGAGGTAGAGTATATGCAATTATCGACCGATCAAAAATCGGTCATCTATAATACAAATATTGGGGACAGTCATCGCAGGCATATTTGGGTAGTGAATGTAAAAGATGGTAAAGTTGTGCAAGTAACAAAAGGTGAAGGTATTGAATGGTCGCCAGTCACCACCAGTGCAGGTATCGCTGTTCTACGCGCCACTGCAACTAGTCCGGGGTGGCCAACAATTTTAAAAGCAGATGGAGCCATAGAAAAAATTGGAACAGAATTATTTTCTACTTCATTCCCCGAAAAATTATTGGTTACTCCTACTGTAGTAAGTTTTCAGAGTAAAGATAATATCACGATCCATGGTCAATTATTTTTACCTCCGGGATATCAGAAAGAAAAAAAATATCCAGCACTTGTATTTTTTCATGGAGGCTCTAGAAGGCAGATGCTGCAAGGCTTTCACTATATGGGCTACTATTCCAAAGATTATGGGATGAACCAATACTATGCATCTAAAGGATATATTGTTTTGGCTGTAAACTATCGTAGTGGAATTGGATATGGAATGGAATTCAGAGAGGCGTTGAATTATGGAGCGAATGGAGGAAGCGAATACAATGATGTAGTGGCTGCAGGGCAGTGGTTACAAAAAAGAAAAGATATCAGTACCAATCGAATTGGGCTTTGGGGTGGATCTTATGGTGGTTATTTAACAGCGATGGGACTTAGCAGAAACTCCGATATTTTTGCTTGCGGAGTAGATATACACGGTGTGCATGATTGGAATCAGGAAATGAAAAATTGGGTTTCAAATTACGACCCATCTACAAAAGCGGCATTTGCTAAAATTGCTTTAGCTGCTTCTCCGATTTCTAGTGTTGATGGATGGAAGTCGCCAGTATTATTTATTCATGGGGATGATGACAGAAATGTTCCATTCGAGCAAACAGAAATGATG
>JAYUFN010000135.1:0-2135 GCA_043738705.1 Bacteroidota bacterium | reverse complement strand
AAGCAAATGCCACTTCAAGCTTGCCCAACCATCAAATATGCAATGAAAGATTTTACCCTTACGAGGATCTATGAAAAATATCTTTCAAATCCTTCTCTTTATAATACCTACCGGCACAAAGGATTACCTCCGGGTCCTATATGTACCCCATCACCCAAAACAATTGATATTGTTTTAAGTGCGCCCAAAACAAATTATCTTTTTTTTGTTGCTAAAAGCGATTTCAGCGGATATCATCATTTCAGTAGTAATTTTGCAGAACACAATTCTTTCGCAAAAGAATATCAGAAAGCACTAGATATTTATATGGCCGAAAAAAAAGCAGGTAACCATTGACAAAATTAGAACGTATTATTGTTGCATCAAAACCAGTTATTTTTTTAAAAAGAAAGAGCAAAGAACTTATTATTCCTGGATTTGAGGGTATCCCATTATATGATGTACTGCAATTTTTTTTTACTCAAATAAAAAGATTCGGGCTCAACGAAAGAGCCGCTGCCATTTCATTTAACGTAATCATGGCTATTCCCGCAACTTGTATTTTTTTATTTTCGGTAGTACCCTATTTGCCAGTATCCGATCTTTTTAAAACAGAAATTCTGGCACTAACTAAAGACCTCTCTCCAAATCAAAATACTTATAAATTAGTAGAATCATTTCTAAACGACTTCTTAAAAAAATCCAGAAGTGGCTTATTGTCTTTTGGTATCTTGATGGTATTATATTATGCATCCAATGCCATGATGGGTATTATTCATACTTTCGACAAATCCATTTCAGAAGCCAAAACACATTTTATCCATCAGAGATGGCGTGCCATAAAGCTGACAGTATTTTTAATGATACTAGTAATTTGCTGCGTGCTTTTTTTAATTGGACACGATGCGTTAGAAAAAATTCTCCGGCATTATTTTCATCTTAACAAAGCCCGTTTAGATTGGTGGGAAAGTTCCAGGTGGTTGGTGATTGTAGTACTCATTTTCATGGGCATTTCTATCATCTATAAATATGCTCCTTCCGTAAATAAAAGATGGAATCTGGTTTCTCCAGGATCGTTATTGGCAACATTTCTTACTCTTGTTACCACAATCGGGTTTTCTTTTTGGGTAAATCATTTTGGTAGTTATAACAAAGTATATGGCTCAATAGGCACTGTGATGGTGATCATGTTACTTATTGATTTCAATTCACTGATCCTTTTAATTGGATTTGAATTGAATGTAAGTCTGACTTACCTTCAAAAAAAAGTAGAAAAGCGAGAAAAAGATAAAGCATTAGTTGCTACTTTGATTTCCGAAGAGCTCTAAGATCTTTAAACCTGAATTTCACTTTTGGTTTCGACCATACCAACTGGATCTCATTGATTATTTCGGGCGTTAAGCTAGGCTGCTCATAATGCCCAACTATTTTTTTTTGCCTAAATGCTTCATAAATACTTACAGCGCATGCCACAGATATATTCAAACTCTGAATCATACCAACTTGTGGTATCATAATATTTCCATCTGCCAGACTGCGCATTTCTTCACTAATTCCATCATGCTCATTTCCAAAAACGAGTGCTACAGATTCTTTAGTAAAATCGATATCGTAAAGATTTACAGCTTCTGCCGACAACTGGGTAGTATATATTTTTTGAAAGCGCTGTCGTAAAGGTTGTAAACATTCGGCAACTGAATTAAACTGGTGGATTGTTAACCATTTTGCGGCACTGCTACTGCTCTTTGGTCCAAAATAGTTATGCTTTGGGATAATACTATTAATGATATAAATATCCTGTATCCCCACGGCGTCACATGTACGCATCACAGCAGAAATATTATGCGGGTCGTGTACATTCTCCATCACAATGGTCAAATTAGGCTGTCTATTTGTAAGTACTTTTTGAAATTTCCCTGAGCGCTCTGGTGTCATTTTAATTCAAATTAGTTTAGTTCTTGGTTTAATTGAAGTTTTTCCAGATGTGGCAAATATCCTATAATTGTGCTGCTGCCATCCCAAAATTTCGTTTAACACCACCTGATTTTCCAATAAACCAGCAGATTTTAATTTATTTTTAATTTTTATTGCAAATAATTTTTATTGTTTCGAAGAAAAAATAAAAATTATTTTTAATTTTTATTGCAAATAATTTT
>JAYUFN010000134.1:0-2137 GCA_043738705.1 Bacteroidota bacterium | reverse complement strand
GTATGAGCTTATAAATTGGCTGTCATGAAAGCTCCGTAACTATGACCACCAACTGCTACTCGATTTTTATCACCAATCCCTAAGTCCGACAACTTATTAATGGCAGATTCAGCATTCATTTGTAATTGGGCTATAAAATTATCATTCGGTTTTTTGTCGACACTACTTGATACAATCGGAAACTCGGCATTATCTAATACAGCATATCCTTGTGTTACATAAAAGATAGGCGATCCCCAGCTAATCGTGGTAAATCGATACTGTGATCCACGAACTTGTGCTGCATCAGAAGCGCTATTGAATTCGCGTGGATATGCCCACATCAATACGGGTAGTAATCCATCACTTTCTTTATGGTATCCTTTTGGTAAATAAAGGTCACCTGTAAGGTCCACACCGTCGGATCTTTTGTAAGAAATTTTTTGTTTGGAAACCCCTTCCAGTTGAGGATACGGATTTTTAAATGAGGTTAGTTGTTTATCAGCAATTTGTAGAACTAAATTTTTAAGATAAAAATTTGGAGCATCTTTCTGTGATTCCTTCCTGCTGATTATTACTAATTTATTGGCATCTAAAACATCGGTAATATATTCAAAACTTCCCTCTGAACTCCTCCAAATAATTTCATTTTTTTTGATACTTAAATCAAATTTTGCAAGGAATGGCAAGTCGCCTTTTGGCGAAGACCCAACCGTATTATTCATTAATAATTTAGTGCCATTATCAACTGTAAGTATTACTTGCCTACCAAATTCGTTTTTATTAGTAACAGGAGTTCCAGGATTATTATACGCATCCGTTTGATTGCGTTCATACAATTTTTCTAGATTATTTGTTAAGCTGTTGTAGGTACTTACTCTACCCAGCTGTTTGGTCCGTAACATTTCTTGAACCAAAGCTACGCTACTGTTTCCCCAAGTGGTTCCAGTATAACGCATTTGTGTTTTAAATAGTTCTTTTGAATTGCCTGTAAACGGGGCAGATATTGCATAAATCGCATCATGAAATTCCATTTTATTTTTTATAAATCCACTATCTAACGGGATAGCCCAAGTGATAGTGGCAGCCTCATCATCGCGCCAATCAAATGCCCTTGGCACATTCTGTGTATTATCGTTACCCGACGGAGTGCCCTCTGTAGAAGGTAAGTCAGCTAATAGTTTTACTATGTTTCCTTTCAAATCCGTAATAATAATAGTTGATGGAAATCCATTTGCTGTTACCAGATAAGAAAAAGGTTTTTTAATTATTTTCTGTAAAAGCCATTTTTTATCAGGCGATAACTCAAAACTTGCAATGATGCCAGTTTTTCCAATAGTTGATTCTACTCCATTCCTACTCTCAACCAATTGTACGGTTCCATAAAATTCAAATTGTTGCTCATCGAATGGCGACTTGATTAGATCTTGGAAGGTGGCACTAGGGGCAGTTTTTCCGAGATTCTGTTGAATAGTTGGCCCATTAGGAGTAATTGATTTTTTTGGAGCATGAATTGCTGGTTGAGTGATGGATTTATAAATGATTGTATTATCATCAAGCCAAGTATATGGGGAACCTAGTACAGCGTTCAATGCTTTTTTATTAATCCGAATTGCTTTTTGCGTAGCAATATCAATCAGATAAAGATCTATTTGGTTAACTGTAGTATTAGTGAATGCAATTTTTGTTTCTGACGGACTCCAACTTATATTTCCAGCTGCTAAATTAGTAGGTAGCCCAAGCACACTCATTTCCTGATTAGTTTGAAGGTTTTTTAGAATAAAATTGTTAATATAGTTTTGCCGACTAGGAGAGAAATTAGTTGGATTCAATCGAATCCCTGCAATTCTAATTTCAGGCTGCCCTAGTTCTTCTACACTGGGATAAGAATTTTTTTCGCTCAAAAGCATCCATGTAGCTTTACTATTAATACTAACACTAGGAGTTGGTTTTGCTAAGAGAAGATCTGCAATATCTTTTGGTGGAACTTGATAATTTATTGCATCCTGCGAACTTGCTTTTGTAAAAGATATTAGCAATAGAGCAACTACAAATAGTTTTTTTAGGTTTCTCATAATCATATCATGGGGGTTATTTTGAATCGGGTTACTGATATACTCTAACATAATCGATCTCCATTCTTTGTGGCCAAATTTTT
>JAYUFN010000133.1:0-2139 GCA_043738705.1 Bacteroidota bacterium | reverse complement strand
AATTTGCATACAAAGTTCTCTAGTAGGACATACTACTAATGCCTGAGGATACTGTGCAGCTGCGTCAATAATGTGCAGTAATGGTAAACCAAATGCTGCTGTTTTTCCGGTACCTGTTTGCGCTAAGCCGATAAAATCTTGTGTACCGCTCAGCAAAATAGGTATTGCTTGTTCTTGTATTTCGGTTGGGTTTACATACCCCAACTCATTGGTTGCCTGAATTAATCTCGCATCAATTCCCAACCCTTCAAATGTCATCATGTATTAAAAAATTTGCGGCAAAGGTACTTTTTAAATAGGGCTTTGCCTGTTTTTTGTTTGCTTAAGCCCATTTCAGGCTATTTTAGAATTCTTTTAATCCCATTCGCTTGCTCAATTAACTCCTTTAAATATTCATAATTCTCTTTTTCTAAGCAGGCTTTGAACTTACGTAATTGACTAATATGTTCATTTAGTACATCTAACACATTCTCTTTATTCTGCATAAAGATGGGTGCCCACATATCGGAATTACTCTTCGCCAATCGAACCGTGCTCTCAAAGCCACCACTCGCCAACTCAAAAATGTTATCCTCACCGCGCTCTTTTTCCAAAACCGTATTGGCCAAAGCAAAGGAAGTAATATGCGAAATATGGCTCACATAAGCTACATGCACATCATGCGCTTTCGCGTTCATAAAAACCAAGTGCATCCCCAACGCCTCGTAAAGTTTTTCAACTAGTTCAATAGCATCCACATCACTTTCTTCTTTATTACAAATCACCGTTGCTTTGTCGGTAAACGCATTTGCTACTGCTGCTGCTGGTCCACTATTTTCAGTACCCCACATTGGATGAGTAGCCACAAATCTTCCTCTTTTTGGATGATGTTGAATGCATTTTAATAAACCCTCTTTGGTAGAACCAACATCCATCAATACTTGTAGCTGAATTTGATCTAATAAAGTGGGTAATAATTTTTCTGCTGCATTAACTGGAATCGCTAAAATAATTAAATCAGATTTTACTACGGCTTCATTCAATGGAAGAATTTCATCCACTAATTTTAATTCCAACGCTTTTTTCTGGTGCTCAGGATTGGCATCAACCCCAACTACCCAATCTGTAAATCCTTTTTCTTTCAAAGCCAATGCCATTGATCCACCAATTAAACCGATACCAACAATTGCTATGCGCATTTTATTTGTTTTTAAATATTAGCTCAGTTCTTTAACTCTTTTAATGGCTTGTTCAAATTTTTCTACAGAACCACAAAGACTTACTCTAATGTATCCATTACCAGCGGTTCCAAATATTCCGCCCGGTGTAATAAACACATTTGCTTCGTATAAAACCTTATCACTTAAAGCATATCCATCTTTGAATGCAGTAGAAATTTTTGCCCAAACAAACATGCCTACTTGAGTTGTTGAATACGTACAGTTTAATAAATCCAATAATTCAAAAACTTTCTTTCTACGTTCAGCGTATACCTCATTAATACTATCATACCAATCCTTATCTAAGCTCAAAGCCTTTGCTGCAGCGAGTTGTACGGGAAGAAACATGCCACTATCCATATTGCTTTTGAAGCGAATAATTTCATCGATACGCTCTTTTGCGCCACACAACATACCCACTCTCCATCCTGCCATATTAGAACTCTTACTCAAAGAATTTAATTCAATCACAATTTCTTTCGCACCCAGTACACTCAATAAGCTCACTGGCTTTTCATTTAAAATAAAACTGTAAGGATTATCATGGCAAATCAAGATTTGATGCTTTTTTCCAAACGCAACTATCTTTTCATACAATGTTTCATTGGGTAATTGGCCTGTTGGCATATGCGGATAATTCACCCACAACAGTTTCACTTTACTCAAATCAGTTTTTTCTAACGCTTCAAAATCGGGTTCCCAATTTTTATCCTCGCTCATTTCATAAGGCACAGCCACCCCACCCGCTAGTTTTACAGCACTGCTATAGGTAGGATACCCCGGATTCGGAATCAATGCCTGATCACCTTCATTGAGATAGGTCATACAGATATGCATAATCCCTTCTTTACTTCCAATTAAAGGAAGAATTTCTGTATCCGGATTGAGTGTTACCTGATACCATAAAGCATACCAATCTCTGATCGCATTTCTTAAAATC
>JAYUFN010000132.1:0-6006 GCA_043738705.1 Bacteroidota bacterium | reverse complement strand
AATAACATTGTTCTTGTAAGCGCCTCGTTATAGTTGTTAGATACTGCGTATTGATATATAAACAAAGTTCCTGCTGTAATTGCTAGTCCTTGAATAATGCTGGTGGTTAATTCTTTCCAGTTAAAAAAAGTATTACTTAATGCACGTGGTTTCTGGAGCATGATGTTTTTTTCCATTGGTTCGTTTTCATAAATGATGGAACAAGTGGGGCCCATAATTAATTCAAGAAAAATAATGTGTACGGGTGAAAATATATTCGGATAAATCCATCCTAAAGCAAGTGGCAAAAACACGGTTAATACAATTGGAATGTGAATAGAGATGATGTATTGAATTGCCTTTTTGAGATTTGTGTAGATTCTTCGACCCATGGCAATTGCATCTACCATTTTAGATAGATCATCTTCTACTAAAATTAAGGAGGCAGCTTGTTTAGCAATTTCTGTTCCTTTTTTACCCATCGCAATGCCTATATGCGCTGCTTTTAAGGCTGGTCCATCGTTTACTCCATCGCCAGTCATTGCCACAATTTGATGATTCGCTTTTAAAGCGTTGATAATCCTAAGTTTAGCTTCTGGGAACATACGGGTAAAGATCTGGGTATCTGTTACTCTTGATTGTAAATCGAGATCGGATAGTTGCATTAGTTCATCGCCGCTGATCGATTTATCATGCCCTCTGAAACCTACTTGTTGCGCAATTGAAGTGGTAGTTGCTGCATTGTCTCCAGTAACAATTTTTACAGCTATTCCAGCATTGTGAAAATGGTCTAATACCGCTGCTATATTAATCTTAGGAGGGTCATAGAAAGCAAGAATCCCTTTGAAGATAAATTTGAATTCCTGTTGTGTTGACGGAAAATCAGTTCCTTGAAACGAAGTTTCTCCTACAGCCAATACCCGATAGCCTTCATTTGTAAGCGCATCTACTGCTAGTCCAATTTCTTCAATAGCATCTTTTGTTAAATTAGATACCTTCATGATTGCTTCTGTAGCCCCTTTTGCAGCAATGATACGGTCTCCTTTTTCGTTTTCGAAAAGATGCGTCATCATGGGAGGCTTACCACTAAGTGGATATTCATGAATCATTTTATAATTTGGACGTTCATCAGTAGAAAGTAAATTCAAATACTGATTATGTAATGCCGTTTCCATTGGATCGAATGGGATTGGTTCACTCGCCCACATAGCTGTTCTGATCAAATCTTTTTCTGCGTCGCTCAGTGCTAATTCGGTATTAGTAATTTTACCTTCTGCTAAAACAAATACTTTAGCCAGGCTCATTTTATTTTCAGTAAGGGTGCCCGTTTTATCTGTGCAAATAACGGTGGCACTTCCAAGTGTTTCAACTGTTTTTGTTTGTTTAACAATGACGCCCATTTGCATTAAACGCCAAGCCCCCAATGCCATAAATGTAGCAAGTGCCACCGGAATTTCTTCAGGGAGAATACTCATTGCTAGTGTAAGTGCTTTGAGTAAACTGTCTAATACATCTTTAGAGTGTTGGTAATTGATAATCCATACAATTACAAAAACAATGGCCCCAACAATTACCATCTTTTTTACAAAATTAAAAATCTGGTTTTCTAGAGGAGTTTTTTCTTCTTCAATACTTTCCAGGCTCTTTCCAATTTTTCCAAGTTTTGTTGCGTTTCCAATGGCAGTTATTGTAACAATTGCAAGTCCGCTTGCAACAGTAGTACCACAAAAAATAGTATTATCTTCCTTTGATACATCTTTATAAACTGAAAATGCTTCACCTGTAAGAATGGATTCATTTACAGAAAAATCGTTTGATCGAATAATTATTCCATCAGCAGAAATGGAAGATCCCTCTTCTACCATTAGGTAATCGCCCACTACTAGTTCTTCACTTTTTATTTCGATCAAAGCTCCATTGCGTATTACTTTAGAAAAAGGTTCCGAGAAGTTCTTTAATTTTTCTAAAGCATTTTTACTTCTTGAATCCTGGTACAGAGAAATAGTTGCTACAAGTACAATAGCGCAAGAAAGAAAAATTCCATCACCGGTTTTCCCACTAATAAAATAAATAATAGAAGCTGCTAGCAATAGCACAACCATGGGCTCTTTTAGTAAACTTTTCAGAGCGTCTAGTAGTCCGTTTTCTTTTTTAAAATTCAATTCATTATGCCCGAATTGATTTCTTGCCGCAGCTACTTGTTGATCATTTAAACCTTCAATATTGAAAATATTATTCGTCATTTCGTTGAAATTCAGATACGCAGTACATAGTAAGCGAATTAATTTCAATATTACAATGATAATGGTCAGCTTTTGATTAAAGCCCTAATACTGATTTTAATTTTGTATAACCGGCCTTACTCACAGGCAGTTTCTGGCCAGAACTAAGAATGGCTAAATGACCATCTTTTTCATACGGTTCTAATCTTGTTATGAGAAGAATATTTAGCAAATAGGAGCGATGGATACGAACAAAATCTAGTTCGCTTAAATGTGTTTCGAAATAGTGCATGGTTCTATTCTTTAAAAAAACCCCCTCCGCGGTATGAATTTTTACATAGTCATCAGCTGATTCTAAGTAGTGTACAGTTTGTATGGGGATGATCTTGATCTTGCCATTATCTTTTAATACAATCCTATTTTGTTGACCGGAACTAGTGGTGATAGTATCTAATAAAGGTTGTGTATTAGGTACAAATGAATTGTATTGTTGTAGCCATTTTTGAATTGCTTTATTAAAGCGGTCCCTGCTAAATGGTTTTAATAGATAATCGATTGCGTGAGCTTCAAAAGCCTTGATGGCAAAAGCTTCAAAGGCAGTGGTGAAAATAATAGCTGGTGGTTTTTCTATTAATTCTAACAATTCAAACCCGCTAATCTTGGGCATTTGAATATCAAGAAAAATGAGATCAGGTTTGTGTTCATTGATTGCTTTTAAGCCATCGAATCCATCACCACATTCCTGTATTAATTTTAGTTCGGGAAAGTCTGCTAGATATTCTATCACAAGGCTTCTTGCCAATGGTTCGTCGTCGATGATAATAACTTTCATAGGCTATTCATTTTAGGGATTTCTAGGATGCTACTAAAAATATTTTCTTCCTGCCTTGTTTTTAGTAAATCATTTCTGCCATAGATTAAATACAATCGTCTTTGAATGGAACTAATTCCGAATCCTGTGCCTTTCAGGTTAACAGAAGTATTTGCATCAAAAGGGTTTGTAACTACTATTTTTAGTCCCATGGCTGTGACCGTTGCATCAATTGTAATGCATACAGATTCAGTGGTATCGTACAAGCCAAATTTAATTGCGTTTTCAACCAAAGGCTGTAATATCAAGGCTGGTAGAAATTCCGTAGCAGCATTTTCGCGAACGGTTACATATGTTTCAAGCCGATGACCAAAGCGAACTTTTTCGATTTCAAGATATAATTGCAGGTATTCTATTTCTTCACCCAGGCGGATGTATTCTTGTTCGTCTTTTTTTAAGGTGCCTCTCAAAAAATCGGATAGTTGCTGAATCATATGTCTTGCTTTTTCAGGATGTGATCCTGCAAGCGCACTAATTGAATTTAAACTGTTAAATAGAAAATGTGGTTGTAATTGTTGTCGTAGTTTAAAAAGCTCAGCATCCTTAGCTAGTTCTTGAGTTTCCTGCGCTCTTTCTTTTCCTTCATTCATATCCTTTTGTGTATACCACAACAAACTAATCATGGTAATACAACCAATTAAAAGAAAACCAATAAAGTATCTAATATAGGAAGTATGTCTTAAGAAAGCCTGATAGTCACTATTCCCCTTAAACAATAACCATAGCACTAAACGTACAACTAAAAGCCACAACGCGCTTATAACTAAACTCAAAATCAATGTGTACCAATAGCGTTCTTTACCCGGTAAGTAGTAGCGCATATTATTGATAATTAAATAACTGAATAGGGCAAAAAAAACATCACTCACCAAAGCATCTAACCAAGCTATCTGTGGGCTTACACCAAAGTCTTGCAGAAGTTGTAGTTGAAGAAAATAAAAAAAGCTCCAACCCAATACATAGAATATACTGAGTAAGAGTTTGTTTTTATTTTGGATACTACGTTCGTTCAAATGAATTGTTTGATAAATGAAATTAATAACTTCTGATTTCAATTCCTCCAAAAACCGCAGATCCATTTAGAACTAATGTTTTATTAATTTCTGTGTAAGCTCCTGCCGGGGCCCTTCTTTTATCATCAACGCCGTGAAACACGCCATCGATTTGATTAATTACTTGCCAGTGTGGGGGAACGATTAATTTAACCCCACCAAAAACAGCCTCCATTCTCAGGGTTACTATTCCAGTGATATCGGCTTGGGTTAAATCAATTTCTGCTCCACCAAATACGCAAGAAATTTTTCCTCCTTGAAAATTTTTTGATAAAACAGCTCGCTGGACCCCACTAAAAACTGATGTGATATCTAGATTGTCATTATCATCAACTCCAGTATTACTGCTATATGCCTGCCAGGTGCCTCTACGTTTCCAATCTTTTTTATCAAAAAAATTACCTTGATACACTTTACGGGGTCTAAGAATAAATAGGATACCCACCACTATAATTATAACGGGCCAGAAATAAGGTTCTAATGAGATACCAGGAATGAATTTATCGAATAGAAAAAAACTTCCAATGCCGATTAGTATGATCCAAGCAGTATTTCTAAAACGATGTTTTACTCCCGTATAGATTCCTACTAGAATTAGAATCATGGGCCATGAAAATAGCCACTCAGGGAAAGGAAAACTCATATTGCGTAATACAAGTGCTACGCCTACACCTACTAGAATTAAACCTGCAATGATATTGCCGTTATTATTTGATTTGATTGGGTTTTGATTGTTGTCCATCGTTTTGGTTTTGTTCTACAAATCTAGCTTGTGTAACTGAATCTTGAAATGGGTTTTAGGTTATTGAAAGACAAAGCTCGGTGAGTGATAGAATAGCTTCGGTAAACGAATGCTGTCTAGTTATTGCTTACTTGTTTTAGACTGCCAGCCGATGAGCAGAACGCCGATGATAACTAGTAAGGTTCCAATTATTTGTGGCATAATGATATTTTCTCCAAGGAAAAAATGTGCTTGTATAATGGTAGATACAGGGCCAATACTAGTAATGATAGAAACATTATTGCTCCCAATTTTTTTCATTCCATTACTCATCAGAAAGGAGGGGAGTACTGTTGCAATAGTTGCGAGTGCAATACTATACCAAATAAGCGTTGGTGTAAAAGGGATTTGTTGAATATTCTTTGTGAGTAAAAAATGAATGAAGATGCCACCAGTTGCAGCAAGCATTGCATAAGCCGTATATCTGGTAACACCAACTTTAGGAATCATTCTGCCGGTACCCACTAAATAAAACGAATAAGTGATGGCACAAAGAAAAATCATGAAGGACCCAAAATAAAAGTTAGGATTACTAGTGTCAATTTTCATCTCTCCGATATAGGCAATTCCAATTCCCAGATAGGTAAGAACTAGTGCAATAATCTGTATTTTATTGAGCTTGGTTTTGTAAATAAAAGTATTTATTAGTACAGAAAAGGTAGGGTATAGAAATAGAATCAATCTCTCCAACCCTGCAGAAACATATTGTAATCCAACGAAGTCAAATAAGCTACTTAAATAATAACCTAATATGCCAAGAAGAATTAGATAAAACCATTGCCTAGACGAGAGGGTACTGGAGGACTCTTTTTTTGCTCCCAACCAAGCAGCTACCAAATAAAATGGGAGTGCGAAAAGCATACGCAATGCCAATAAAGTAACTGCATCAATTCCAGTTGATTTGAATGCTAGTTTTACGAAAATTGCTTTTGTAGAAAAAAAAACAGCACCCAAAATAGTGATTAGAAAACCAGCTAATGTAATCTGGTATGCGGTATCTTTTTTTCCTGCCTGCATGATATGATTTAGCGATTATACACTTACGTTGAACTCTCGGAGTGCATCGTTTAAACTGGTTTTGAGATCGGTACTTGGCTTGCG
>JAYUFN010000131.1:0-6023 GCA_043738705.1 Bacteroidota bacterium | reverse complement strand
TTATCTATTTTATACCAATCGTCTTGTTCGGTTTTAAACCGCTTGATTTGCTCTTGGTTTATTCAGCTACTCAGATCTGGGGGATTTTTGTACACACCGAGTATATAAAAAAAATGGGCTGGCTCGAATATTTCATGGTAACCCCTTCCCACCACCGTGTGCATCATGGCTCAAATTCTAAGTATCTAGACAAAAATATGGGCATGTTTTTAATTATATGGGACAAGTTTTTTGGCACTTTCCAACCCGAGTTAAGCGAGTCTGAATATGAACCTATTAAATACGGACTCACCAAAAACCTAAACAATCTTAATCCGTCCACAATTATATTTCATGAGTGGTTGCAGATTTGGAAAGATATCTCTCATAAAGGGCTGGGGTTTACCGACAGAATAAATTACCTCATTGGTCCACCAGGCTGGAGTCACGATGGGAGTCGGCAAACTTGTAAGCAAATTCGGGAGAAGGAGATCAAAAAAACAAACGACAATTAGCTATAGGATAATAGTTTGTTAGTTTAAACAGACTATTTTGAATTAAAATAGTTTTTGCAGAAGTTGTTCATTCACATCCTTTCCCCAGCTTCAACAAAATACAAGAAATAAGCTAACATCCGCTTAACTTTGCGCGGGAAAAACGTAGGAACTTTACTTTCATTTGCGTTCATTCAAACCTGCTTTATTGTATTTAATTACTGATCGATCATTCAATAATTTAAAAGTCATAAGGAAATATCTATGAGTTTATTTATCCAACAATCAAATGAATTCCATGGCAGGCATATCGGTCCAAGTGCTGATGATGCGAAAGCCATGCTGAGAACAATTGGAGTATCATCTTTAGAAGAATTAATTAGCAAAACAATTCCAGACTCTATTCGAATTAAGGAATCGTTAGAGCTTCCTGCTGCGATCAGTGAGTACGAGTACCTAAGTGAACTGAGACTACTATCCACTAAAAACAAACTATTTAAAACTTATATAGGGCAGGGTTATTATGGTACAATTACGCCAAGTGTCATCCTCAGAAATATTTTTGAGAACCCAGGATGGTATACCCAATACACTCCCTATCAAGCTGAAATATCGCAAGGTCGTTTAGAGAGTCTATTAAACTTTCAGACAATGGTCACAGACTTAACTGCGCTTCCAATTGCGAATGCTTCACTTTTGGACGAAGCAACAGCTGCAGCAGAAGCCATGGCAATGATCTTTAACCAAGTAAATAAGCTCGACAATATTACAAAGCCAAAGCTTTTTGTTGATGAGCAGGTATTTCCTCAAACACGCGATGTACTAATTACCCGTGCAGCACCAATTGGTGTACAGATTATAGTTGGTGATTATAAGACCGCTATCATCGATGAAAGTTATTTTGGCTCCATCGTTCAATATCCTAATAATCTTGGATCTATTGAGAATTATACAGCATTTCATGCATCTGTACATGCAGCAGGCGGTAATACTATTATGGCTTGCGACCTGCTAGCATTGACTCTATTAAAAGCTCCTGGAGAATTAGGAGCGGATGTTGCAATAGGCAGTACACAAAGATTGGGGGTGCCATTGGGCTATGGTGGTCCGCATGCTGCATATTTTGCTACCAAAGATGAATTCAAAAGGGGGATGCCTGGAAGACTGATAGGGGTTAGTATTGATGCGCAGGGGAATAGAGCATTGCGTATGGCACTTCAAACACGTGAACAACATATTAAACGAGAAAAAGCCACATCCAATATTTGCACAGCGCAAGCACTATTAGCCAATATGGCTGCAATGTATGCAGTATATCATGGTCCAAAAGGATTGAAAAATATTGCTACACGAGTTAGCGAATTGACACAGAGCTTAAGCAAGGCATTAAAAGAATTAGGTTTTGAAACACGCTCTAATAGCTATTTCGATACGATCACAATAAAAGCGGATAGTACAAAAATTAAACCAATTGCAGAAGCCGCTTCGATCAATTTTCGCTATACTGATCAAAACCATATCTGCATCAGCATTGATGAAACAAGTTCACAAAAAGATGTGTTAGACATTGTTTATGTTTTTGCACAATCAAAGGGATTGGACGAGGCGGAAATCGAATTCGATAGTGCATTAGGATTAGATAATATTCCTGATTTTGCAACTAGAATTTCTACTTATTTATTGCATCCTGTTTTCAATACCCATCATAGCGAGAGTCGGATGATGCGTTATTTAAAGCAATTGGAAAACAAAGACCTCTCTTTAAATACCAGCATGATTAGTTTGGGTAGCTGCACCATGAAATTAAATGCCGCTTCAGAGATGATACCGGTAAGTTGGCCTGAATTCAGCAGCTTACATCCATTTGTTCCAGTAAATCAAACTGAAGGATATCAACAGATCATTACCGAATTGAATGAATATTTATGCAAGATTACAGGCTTCACAGCTTGTAGTTTGCAACCCAATAGCGGTGCACAGGGCGAATACGCCGGATTGTTAACCATTCATGCATATCACGAAGCGCGCAAAGATGCTCACCGTAATGTGGTGCTAATTCCAATTAGCGCACACGGCACCAATCCTGCAAGTGCAGTAATGGCAGGGTTTAAAGTTGTAGTTGTAAAATGTGATGAGGCCGGAAACATTGATGTTGCAGATTTGCAAGAAAAAGCATTGCACTTTAAAGATACACTTGGTGCATTTATGGTTACTTATCCATCAACGCACGGAGTATTTGAAGAGACCATCAAAACAATCTGTGAAATCATTCACGACAATGGCGGGCTAGTCTATATGGATGGTGCAAATATGAACGCACAAGTTGGATTAACTAGTCCTGGAATGATTGGTGCTGATGTATGTCACTTAAACCTACATAAAACATTTGCAATACCGCACGGAGGTGGAGGACCGGGTATGGGACCGATATGTGTAAACGATAAACTAGCACCTTATTTGCCTGGACATGTAAATGCGCAAACAAAATCAAATACGCATGCTGTTAGTGCTGCAGAATTTGGTTCTGCAAGTATTTTATTAATCAGTTATGGGTATATTAAAATGCTAGGAGCAGAAGGTGTAAAAAAATCTACAGAGTATGCAATACTCAATGCAAACTATATGCGTGCTCGTTTACAGAAATATTATAAAATTTTGTATGCGGGTTCTAATGGAACCTGTGCACATGAATTTATTGTTGACTTGCGTCCGTTTAAACAAAGTGTTGGAGTAGAAGCAGAAGATGTTGCGAAGCGTTTAATAGATTATGGTTTCCACGCTCCTACTTTAAGCTTCCCTGTTGCAGGAACCATCATGATCGAACCAACAGAGAGCGAAGACAAAGCCGAACTAGATAGATTCTGTGATGCAATGATTGCAATCTTTGAAGAGATCCAATCAATTGAAAACGGGGCTCTTGACAAAATAGACAATCCGCTCAAAAATGCGCCGCATACGCAAGCCGTAATTTGCTCGGATGAATGGAATCATAGTTATAGCAGAAAAGTAGCGGCATTCCCATTGAGTTATGTTTCATTAAATAAATTCTGGCCTTCCATTGCAAGAGTAAATAATACCTATGGCGACAGAAACCTCATCTGCACATGCGAACCTATTGAAGCATACACATAAAACAAATTAATCATTTTAAAGCCTAAAGACCTGTTCAGTTGAGCAGGTTTTTTAGTTTTATTCTTTATACAAAAGTTAATACTACTTTAATACTAAGCATTTTAAAATAGAAGTACATTTATTGCAGAAATGCCCCCCATGCTACCGGATACTCTTACCTCCATAGAAATAACAGAAGTTGTTTTTGATCGTATGAACGTACACATTAAGTGCCCGTTGCTAAAAAAAGCAACGCTTAGTTATTGCATATCTAATATCAATAATCAATTAGTACGTAAAGGAAGTTTCTTAGGCGAATGCATTCAATTGAACTTGATGCATGTTCCAGATGGAGATTATTTCTTTCATCTTTCCAATCAAGAAGGTAGAGAATACAGCTTGCCTTTTTATAAAACCAGTCGGCAATCTACTACTATTTCGCTAAGGGAATATTGAACTATTAAGTACTAGACAGCTCAAAAAACGATTACCTTCATCGAGAATTTAGTACTCTATGAAAAAGTTATTATCCCTATTCAGTATAGCCATTTTCCTATCACTTCTTAACGTTCAAGCTCAAACAAATAACAAAGAAAATATTCTTGGGGCGGATATTTCTTTTTTGCCACAACTAGAAGCAAGAGGCATCTCATTTAGCGACAAGGGTGTTTCAAAAGATGTCATTTTTTTACTCAAGGAAAAAGGCTTCAATTATATTCGTTTACGTGTATTTGTAAACCCCTCAGCCGATAGTGGCTACTCTCCAAAGAAAGGTTTCTGCGGGCTTACTCATACTTTAGAAATGGCGAAAAGAATTAAATCAGCAGGATTAAAATTTTTACTCGACTTCCACTACAGTGATACATGGGCAGATCCTGGAAAACAATTCAAACCCGCAGCATGGGAAAATCTATCTTTTCCAGAACTAACAAAGGCTGTAAAAGCACATACTATTGAAGTGTTGACTGCTTTAAAAAAACAAAATACTTTTCCGGATATGATTCAAGTGGGGAATGAAATTAATCATGGGATTTTATGGCCCGACGGGAATGCAAAAAATATGGATCAACTTGCTGAACTATTAAAAGCTGGTATTGAGGGAGTAAGAGCAGTTAGTAGTTCCGTAAAGATTATGTTACATCTAGCACTCGGAGGACAAAACGAAGAGTCAAAAAAATTTCTTGATCAGATCATCGCGAGAAAAGTTCAATTCGATATTATTGGTCAATCCTATTATCCGCAATGGCACGGCAGCTTGGAAGAACTAAAAAATAATACCAACGATTTAGCAAAACGTTACCCTCAAGATATTTTGATAGTAGAGTATACTGCACACAAAACTGAAGTTAATGAGATTGCATTTAGTGTTTCGAATAAAAATATCAAGGGCACTTTTATTTGGGAACCTTTGAATACATGGGAATATATTTTCGAAAAAGACGGAAAATCAAATACCCTATTGGAACTATATCCAGAGATCAGTAAAAAATGGATTTCCCCCAAATAAGTGGCAAATACCAACTTTTAACAAAATATTTTTTCTCCTAGTAAACAATAAAAAGCTTTAAATACTGTTTCAAATAAAGAAAAATACCAACCAATTGGTATATTTTTTTATTAGATATAGTGTTATAACCCTTTACAGTATTACTATATGATTTTTTTTAAGATGTGTAAATATTATAATCGTTCACTTTATTTTGCTATTTTTGTATAAACTTTGATGTATATGTATCGTTTAACCGCTAGCCTTTTAATCGTCTGCCTTTTGGTATTATCGGGCTGTACCGGTCGTAAATCTGCATCATCTAAGGCCTATATTAAAGAGCATGCCGCCCAAAGTGATCCTGCTCAAAACAATGCTTATACACCTCCTACTGCTGTAGATAAAACGCAGTACACCACCTATACGAAAGAACTTCAAATGAAGATGCAGGCTTACGCCATTGACTTTAAAAAAGTTCAAATTTATTTGGATCAAAAATTAGTTTTGGTTAAAAACATCGATAGCACTAAAGCAGATGTTAGTTCGGGAGTTTTCAGAATAATCAATAATTCTGTAATTGAAGAAATCACTATCAACGCCTACACACCGGGAGTAATTGAATCAATCGATCCAGATGGCATTTGGATTAAATTTGAAAATGGAAATAGTTTGCGATTTGTACCACAGTCTGGCGATAATGCAGAGGATAATTTTGTAATTGCAGGTAATAATTGGGAGGAAGGATCCTGTGAAGTACTGTATGCAAAGAAAATATATCGTGCAAGTTGTTTTAAATGCCCCAGCATCGCATCTGTTCATCCCATGATTCGATTAAGTGATGTTGATAAAAAAGATAAAAGAACAAAAGTCCTTCCGGGTATTAAAGTTAACTAAGGAACTTTAATGGCTATGTATTCAAATTTCCCATCATTGATTCGGGATACCTCGTTCCA
>JAYUFN010000130.1:0-2155 GCA_043738705.1 Bacteroidota bacterium | reverse complement strand
GAGTATTTGGCAATATTTAAAGGATATCAAAGAAGAATTATTGATCGTTTTAGGTACTTCCTCTTCAGAAGCTGCACTACCATCTATCATGCGAAAACTCGAAAAGATGGGATGTAGTAAGTCGGTAGTTGGCTTAGTAATTCCTACGGGCTACTCCTTTAATCTAGATGGCACTTCTATTTACTTGTCGATGGCTGCCATTTTCCTTGCACAATTATATAATGTTCAATTAAGCTGGGGCGAATTAGGAATGATGCTGTTAATATTGATGCTCACATCAAAGGGCGCTGCAGGTGTTACTGGAAGCGGATTTATTGTACTGGCTTCTACCTTAGCAGCTTTGCACAAGATACCTTTAGAAGGACTTGCATTTTTATTGGGCGTCGATAAATTTATGAGTGAAGCAAGGGCCATTACAAACCTAATAGGGAATGGAGTTGCCACTTTAGTAATTGCAAAGAGTGAAAAAGAATATGTAACTCCTTAAATAATTTGTAATGTTTCCTGAATTCAATACCAGCTTGGAATTTGCCAAAGCCGAAGACAAAAAAGATCCATTGGCATCTTTTAAATCTGTATTTCATTTTCCCAAGCATGGAGGAAAAGATTGTATTTATTTCTGTGGCAACTCATTAGGATTACAGCCTAAAAATTTAGACGATGCTATTCAGGTAGAATTAAATAGTTGGCGCCAAAATGCTATTGGTGGTTATTTTACAGGGAGTCATCCTTGGTTATATTATCATGAATTTTTACAACCCGCTCTTGCAAAAATTATGGGAGCTAAAACAAATGAGATCACTGTGATGAATAGTTTAACAGTGAATCTTCATTTATTGATGCTAAGTTTTTACAAGCCCCATCAGAGTAAATTTAAAATCATCATGGAGGCAGGCGCCTTCCCATCCGATCAATATGCAGTAGAGACCTTAGTAAAACAAATGGGTTACGATCCTGAAAAAGCAATTATTGAAATTCATCCAAGATCCGGAGAGAAAATATTACGTAATGAAGATATTTTAGAGCTCATTAAAAATACAGGTAGCCAATTGGCGATGCTGATGATGGGGGGAATACATTATTACACAGGTCAGCTATTTGATATGAAATCAATCACCGAAGCATCACATGCAGTGGGAGCTATCGCAGGATTTGATTTAGCGCATGTTGCAGGGAATGTTCCGGTGCAATTGCATGATTGGAATGTTGACTTTGCAGCATGGTGTTCTTATAAATATTTGAACGCAGGGCCCGGTGCAGTTGGAGGCGTTTTTGTTCACGAAAAATGGGCATCAAACATTCATACTAATCGATTAGGGGGCTGGTGGGGCAATGAAGAAAAAACAAGATTCAAAATGGAAAAGGGGTTTATCCCCAAACCAAACGCAAGTGGATGGAATATCAGTACTACGCCGGTTTTTAACATGATTGGTTTAAAAGCTTCTCTAGAACTATTTGATGAGGCAGGCATCGAAAACTTAAGAAATAAAAGTATCAGACTTACCGCCTATCTAGCTTTTTTATTAAATCAGTTAACTCATTTATCTTTTGAAATAGTCACTCCACTCGATGAGGCATGCAGGGGTGCACAATTATCTTTATACTTCAAAGAAAATGGCAAAGCCATTCACAATAAAATGATAGAAAACGGTATTATTGTTGACTACCGCGAACCAGGTGTGATTCGAGTAGCACCTGCACCCATGTATTGCAGTTATGAAGATGTGTATGATTTTTATCGTATCTTGAAGGAACATTTTTGAAAACTAATATGAGCACTCATCTTAATACCATTTTGTGTTTGGGTGATTCTTACACAATTGGAGAATCTGTTCCACTGCATGATAGTTTCCCCTACCAATTAGTTCAACTACTCAGAAAAGTAGGATTGCATTTCAATGCGCCTGAAATAATTGCCCAAACGGGTTGGACTAGTTTTGAGTTAGCCGATCATCTTATTAAACAAACCTTTAATGATTCTTATAATATTGTGACTTTACTTATTGGAGTTAATAACCAATATCGTGGATTAGCAATCACCGACTTTGCAGCCGATTTCGAATTTCTTCTAAAAAAAGCACTTCATTTCGCAGATTCAAAAGCAAACCATGTAATGGTGCTTTCGATCCCAGATTGGAGTTTTACAACATTTGCA
>JAYUFN010000129.1:0-16566 GCA_043738705.1 Bacteroidota bacterium | reverse complement strand
TGTATTTCCAAGATTTTCCTTCATCAATAGAGAAATACATACTTAGCCGAAAACGACCAGCTTCCAGATCATTCCCAATAAAAGCCCATTTGCCATCTTTGAGTACTAGTAATTCTACACTACTTCCGGAATTAGGGATAGCGGATTTAACTGCAACAGACCAGCTTTCACCCATATCTTTTGATTCACTTATTTGTACTCTATTTGGTGCGTCACCATTGTCGCGCAAATAGGCTGTAATACTACCATCTTTCTTTCTAACTAATGCGGGTTGTATTCCTCCGCGACTAATGATTGGCAAACTGGGGCGCCAACTATCTCCATCATCTTCTGAAATTGCTACAATAGAAAAATTGTATCCATCAGAATAAAGTGGCAGAAGTATTTTTCCTTCACCTACCTGTAAAGGTTTGATGCGGGTCATCCAACCAATACTTCTTTTACGTAAATCTTTACTTGCTTCTATTATCATCTCATCATAAGAAGGGGCGAATTCTGACCAAGCTAATTCTGCCTTAGGAAGTAACTTAAAATTCTTTTCAGTTTCTGTTGCAAATTTGTCGCCCGGTTTCAACAAAATATTATCCTGCCAATTCCACACGGGGGCACCAGCATTCAGGTAATCGATAGATGTACGAAAACGTAAGATGGAATACTCCCAGCGATTTGCTTCAACAGCTACCCATACTAAAAAAAGTTTCCCCTTGCTATTTAAAAATAAAACAGGATTGCAGTCGGGTATATTTTTTGTATCAGCCATCAAAAAAGGAAAGGACCATTGGTATTCCCCTTTTTTTAAACGAGCTCCCATAATCCTAACATCGTCTGCGGTTCTCTCTCCACTTCCTTGAAACCAGGTGGCTAAAAAGTCGCCATTTGGAAGACTTACAATACTACTGCCGTGAACATGTTTGTCCTGTTGTGGAAAGATTAAAGTCTCAGAAATGATCGGAGGCTTTTTGATTTCTGGTTGTGCCAACAGTTCAGTAAAGCTTAGTATTACCTGTAAGCAAACAAGTAGCAGTCTATTCATGGCATTCTATTGTAAAAATGAAAGTAGACGAATTTATTTTCATTCCATAAAAAAAACGACTAATATTTTTTGATCAAACATTTTAAACCCTGTGCTATTAATTACTTAAGCATTATGGCAGGTTATGATAATGCTGGTAAAATATATTTTAAGGCTTTGTACTCCAAGCACTCAATTTATTTGTATTATATATAAGGGCTCGTTGATATTTAACTGATTTGATTCTGTTTTTCGAATGTAATTAAATCGCTGACTACGGATAATGTTAAATAACGCGAAGTACACAGTTTGGTTTTAATTGTATATTATGATTGATAGATTCACTTATATTGAATTGCTGAGAAAGTATCTTGATGGTGATATTAGTGCCACTGAAAAAAATGAACTTTTCAAGATGAACACAGATGATGGCCTCAGGCAGCTTTTGGAGGAAATGATTGATGACGATTGGAATCGGAATCAATTAACCGGTAGTAACCTACCTCCTCTTGTTTCAGAAAAGATGTTATATACTATTTTGAATTCCGAGAAAAATACCGACTCTCTTTTTAGCTCTTCACCGAAGAGAAAGTTCTTGCCCATTTTTTCAATGGCAGCTATTTTCTTATTGATACTCTTTGGCGGAGCATTTTATTATTATAGTACCATACAAAAAGATTTTTCGAGTCAACTAGCAGCATTAATCCCTCAAACTAATATTAAAAAAATAAATGCCAGCTCACTTCCTCTTGAAATGGTTTTAGAGGATGGTAGTTCTGTTAAACTAACACCTAATTCTACGCTGAGTTACCCCAAACGGTTTGCATCTGATAAAAGGGAAGTTTACCTTAGCGGAGAGGCGCTTTTTGTTGTTGCAAAAAATCCGGAAAAACCATTTTTGGTTTACTACAATGATATTGTAACAAGGGTATTAGGTACTTCCTTTACAATTAAGACCAATAGCGTTACAAAAGATCTGGAAGTATCTGTTATTACTGGTAAAGTACATGTTTTTGAAAACAAATTATTATCAGCAAACACGAGCTCGCATAAGGAGTTGAAGAGTGTTATTTTGGTTCCTAATCAAAAAGCGATGTACAATATTAAACGGCACTATTTCGAAACAACTCTGGCTGATTCTATTCGCTCGTTGGTTGGTACGAAAGATATAGCGAAAGTCGATCCATCACAAGTTTTGCCTAAGTATTTTATTTATGAAAAATCAACAAGTTTAAAAGAAATATTTCATCAGTTAGAAACCGTCTTTGGTATCGAGATTATAGTTGATAACGATAATATCTATAACTGTGTTTTTATCGGAGATGTTTCCAAGCAGGAAGTGTTAAAAAAAATAAATACGATTTGTTTAACAGTAGGGGCTACTTACGAAGTAAAGGGTACGAAAATTCTTGTTTCAGGAAAAGGGTGCAATCAACCTGTTACCAAATAAAAATAGTAAAACCAAGTATTAGGACTCGATAAAAAAATAAACTGGTTCTGTAAAAAAAAAAGTATCTAAACGACCAAAACACATCGATTTATGAAAAAAAAGCATCTACTAGTTGCTTCAACTATTACAGCCATGAAGTTTACGATTGCACAATTTCTACTTTCCATCGTATTTTCTTCATGCCTTTTTGCGAATAATAGTGAAGCACAATCTGCTTTAGAAAAGCCGATTAGTTTAAAAATCAATAATGTTGAATTGTACAAAGTTTTTCAGATTATCGAGAAACAAGCTGATGTTAAGTTTAACTACAGTTTGAACTCAATAAAAGTTGACCGGCAGATTACTTTTAAGGCTGTAAATATTAAGCTGAAACTTCTTTTAGACGAAATTTTGTTACCTTTTTCTATTGGATACAAAGAAGAAAACAGCCAGATTATATTATTTCCCATTAAGGTAACAACTGTTGTGGAAACCCAGAAAAAGAATGACCCAATAGCGGATATCATAAATGTGGATACTACAATTACAGGTGTCGTAACTGACGAAGCTGGAAAGGTTTTAGAAGGTGTTTCGGTAAAAGAAAATGAAACAGGTTCAGTAGCTGTTTCGAAAAGCAAAGGAATTTATTCCATTTCTGTTCTTAACCTTCATTCTACATTGGTATTTAGTTATATTGGATATTCGACCATTCAAGTAAAATTGAATGGCAGAAAAAATGTAAATATCAGTTTAAAGCCTGAAACTACTTCGTTGAATGATGTGGTGGTAACTGCTTTAGGTATTTCAAGAAAAAAGCGCTCATTGGGATACGCTGTGGCAGAAATCAAGGGAACGGATATTACCAATGGGGGTAGTTCAAATTTGGTTAAATCTTTAGATGGAAGAATGAGTGGAGTTAATTTTACTCAGGTAAGTACCGATCCTGCCGGCTCTGTTTTTATTACAATTCGTGGTGCAACAAGTTTGAGCCTTCCAAATTCTACAGTAAATAGCCAGCCACTATATATCATTGACGGGATACCTCTTGGAACTATTGATATTACTAATAGAAATGGAGTAGATTTTGGCAACCTGCTTTCACAATTGAATCCAGAAGATGTTGAAAGTATTTCTGTATTGAAAGGCGCAAGTGCCGGTGCTTTGTATGGCTCGCAAGCAGGTAATGGTGTAATAATGATTACTACTAAATCTGGTAAAGCTGCTAAGAGTGGGTTGGGTGTTTCGTTTAACACTTCAATGGTGATTGATAAACCTTACAATTTCTTTCAAACCCAAACGCAATACGGTGTGGGTATCAGAAGCTCTGTATATGTACCGGGAGGCGGATATGATTGGGGTCCGAAGTTAGATGGTTCATTTAATGTAGCCAGATGGAATACGCTGACACAAGCAAATGAGTCAGTTCCTTTTCTTGCTGCCAATGAAAACCGCCTGCAAGAGTTTATGCAAAATGGGGCTACTAATAATTACAATTTGAGTGTTACTGGTAATTCTGACAAGGGCTCATTCCGTTTCTCTGTTGGCAAAATGGCAAATATTGGTGCATTACCAAATAATGCCACTGATAGGATGACTTTTAATTTGAATGCTAATTACAACATCACAAAAAAAGTAAAAATCTCTGTGAGCAGTAACTATGTATCACAATTCTCTCCAAATAAATCATCTTCTAATAACGATGCTGTTGAGCTCTTGACATTTGCATTTTTGGCGCATTTTCAACCGGTAAAACAAATGCAAAATATTTGGTTAACAGGATATGAAGGTGTTAAGCAGAATGCACCTGCATATAAATCAAATGGTGATCCATATGCTGATAATCCATACATGTTTACCAACGCTGAAATTAATACGTATCGTAAAGATAATTTCTTTGGTAAAGCAGAATTGGAGTGGAAATTATCTAACCCACTCAAATTATTGTTAAGGTCAGGTATGGATTATAACGGAGACAATTACGAATATAAATTGTCGAAGGGATTCACAGATATTTCCAAAAAGAATGGTAGATATACCGTTCAATCACAAAGCTCGTTTTCTGTAAATTCAGATATCATGCTCGTTTGGAACAAAGAGTTTAAGAAAATATCTACTAGTGCAACTGCGGGATATAACTATGTATACGGAAACTCTTATTACAATTACGCTAATGCTGATAAACTAGTTCGCGCCAATGATTTCAGTTTAGGAAATGCAGTTGCGGGAACATTAACTGCTAATAATTCTTGGGATATCGGTAAAACGCAGAGTGGTTATATAACTACACAAGTGGGTTATGAGAACCAAATATATTTAGACCTTGCCGGCAGGTATGACCAGAGTGGTATTTTAGAAGAAGACAAGAACCATCACTTTTATCCTTCTGCATCATTGAGCTGGATACCAACAGAAACATTTAAACTTCCTGCGTTCATTAACTTATTTAAAGTAAGGGGAGGTATAGCGCAAGTGGGTCATGGTATTGGTAAGCCTAGAAGTACGAATACTTTCAGCTTTAATCCAGTTGATTATGGTGCAGTAAAAATTATAAATATCGGCGGACAGTTGGTAGACCCGAATATTAAATCGGAAGTAACTAATTCATATGAAGCCGGCTTTGATGTGATATTGGCTGACAAACGTGTTTCAGCAGACTTTACTGTATTTAAGAAAACGCATGAAAATCAACAGGACTTTATACCTACTTCTCCTGGTACAGGCTATAGCGGAATGCTTACAAATGTTGGCACCGTTGAGTCGAAAGGGGTTGAAATCGGGTTAACTGTTGTACCAATCAAAAATAAAAATTGGACTTGGGATGTCTCAGCTTTTTATACTAAATCGGACGCCTATATCACACATTTGTCAAAAACCTATGTACCTAATGGATATACTTTTTATGGGAATGGTCCCAACGTGAACCTAAGGATGGCAGAGGGTGATCGTATTGGTACGCTATGGGAAAACAATGTTTTTCAAAGAATGCCTGTAACAAGCAAATATGCAGGAATGTTGGTATTGGATAATACGGGTAACTGGGCTTATTCAACATTAGAAAAAGATCGTAAGTCAATTGGTAATTATAACCCTGATTTCATATTAGGTATGAACTCTTCAGTAAGGTATCGCTCCCTCAAATTATCTGTGGTTGCAAGCTTGCGCGTTGGTGGTCAATATATCTCAAATGTAACAAGGCGATCTGTTACAAATGGACACTCATTGTTAACGATTGGCGATTTAGTAAATGGTCCGAATGACTACACCGTAGGTGGACGTGATGCGGCATCTGGTGGATTAAGCTGGCCAGCATGGCAGACAATGAAGTATCCCTATATGATGGCATTGGTTAGAAATTACGCAAATTATGGTGCTTATGCGCAAGATGCTTCTTACTTCAAAGGTGTTTGGTTGAAACCTGGTGGAAATCCAAATAACGATGCAGATTATATTGTAAACGGGGCTGATTCTCTTGCTACATTTTATGGGTTACCTGGGTTGGTTCTGGGATCTCAATATTGGAGTTTCACGCAAACACTAGTACGTGATGCAACAAACCTTAAAATAAAAGAAATAGTATTAGAGTGGTCAGTTCCATCTAAGTTTTTGAGCCGTTACAAGATCCAAAATTTGACAATCGGATTTGTAGCAAGAAATGCCTTTCAATGGAATAAAAGTGGAGAACAGGGGGATCCTGAGGCCGCTTTTGAGGGAATTGGTTTGAATCAGGGAATCCTTGGTAAGGCACTGCCATCCATTGCTTCTTATGGATTTAAATTGTCAGTCACCTTATAATTTAATCTTAATATTTCACCACATGAAAAAGTTCTTAAAAATAATATCTATATCCGGCATATTCATAATTTCTTCTTGTCAAAAATCAACTTTTAGGGAAAATGAATTACTTGCTAGGCGGAATGCAATAGAATCAGCTGAGCCGAATTTATTGCTATCCTCGGTTATTCAAAAATCAACTTTCTTGTATCAGAACAAAGGGGGCATGGGAGCAACCAACCTAGCGGTAACGATGCAATACATGGAAGGAAACAGAAATAGTGACGATAACACTTATCTTGGTTTTAGATTGCCTAAATCAGATCTCTATGAATTTACTGGTGTCATTAAATTAGTAAATGCTGCTGTAACCAATGTGAACACATTGGGTTTGAAAACACACGAAGGTGTTTTTAGAATATTCCAAACATTATTATGGGCTACCGTTTCTGATTTATATGGAGATATGTACTTTACTGAAGGTCTTCGAGGACAAAATGGAATTCTGTTCCCAAAATTTGACGAGCAGAAAGATATTTACCCCGCATTGATTCAAAATTTAAAAGATGCTACTCAATTACTTACGGATGGGAAAGACCAATTAGACAAAACCTACGATGTAATGTATGCCGGTGATAAAACCAAATGGATTAAACTGGCAAATTCACTTCGTTTGCGTTATTTAATGCGTGAAAGCAACAAGGTTTCTAATGCTGCTGAAATCTTGGCTGTATCTGCTTTGCCAATGTTAGCGGATGTTCCAGATAACGCCTCTATTCCTTATATAGATGCTGATAAATCAATGGCATCCCCTATGGGTAAAACCAATTCAGACCCTGCTGGGAGTTTCTTAATTTTCAGACCTTGTAAAACTTTAGTGGATACCTTGAAAGCCTTAAATGATGAGCGATTGAAAGTTTGGGTAGCACCTCTGGAAAAACCTTGGGCTGCTACAATCGATTCTGTTAGCCTGAATGCTGGTAAGAGAACCCTTGTTCAAAAAGGGTACACCTACAATTATACTTGGGAGTATATTGATAGAAATAATTCTAAAATTAAGGCTATTGCCGCATCCATTATCGATTCTATGACTTTGTTTGCAGGATATCAAGCAGGCGTTTCTGTAACAGTACTCAATGCAAATGGTAGTTATGATTTTGCAGATACAAAGGGTAACTATAAAATCTCAATGTTCTCAAAATTATTTAATGAAAATGCGAGTACTTTAATAAAAGCTTCTGTAATGCAAGCGGATGAAGTGCAGTTTCTTTTGGCAGAAGCGGCCGCAAAAGGAATCATTACAGGAAATGCTGAAACCTATTATAAGAAAGGTGTTGAGTATAGTTTAAAACGTTGGGGCGAGCCTTTACCTGGCAACTATTTCACAAATCCGTTAGCTATATTCCCTGCTACTAAAACGCAGCAGTTGGCGATTATAGGCTTACAAAAATGGATTGGCCTTTTCATGAATGGTATTGAGGCTTATGCTGACTATAGAAGATCTCGAGTGCCCTATTTAGAAGCAAATGGAGCACTTATCTCGTCTGTTAACGTATTCCCGTTGCGATATAGGTATCCTGAATCGGAGTTTAAAAATAATTCTGAAAATTACCAAGTGGCGATCGGAAGGTTAGATAAAGGCGATACTGAGTTTTCAAAAATGTGGTTAATTCAGTAATTTATTTTCCTAAACAACTAATTATTTAAATAGATCGTGATGACCAGGAATTCATACAAACTAAGTTTAATATTATTTTCATTTGCATTCTTGCTTTCTCCAACATACGCACAGAAGACAACGATAACAACCCCTTCGAATGCACTGGAACATTATCTGAATAATGGCGATAAAACATTTAATTGGGAACTGAAAGAAAGTTATGATATCGGCGATGTGAAAGTATATGCAATTGTGTTGACTTCACAAAATTGGCGTGAACACATTTGGACACACCAATTAAGTATCATGGTACCTAAAGATTTTAAATACAATGATGCACTATTGTTTATAACAGGAGGAAGCATTAATAAAGAAGGACAACCTAACTGGAGTAGTCAAGGAGATGGTTTAACAGAAGGTATAGCGGCTGTGGCAAAACAAAATAATGCTATTGTTGCCATATTAAAACAAACGCCCAATCAACCGCTATATGGCGATCTTACTGAAGATGCTTTAATTTCTTATACACTGCACAAATTCAAAGAAGATGGCGATTATTCATGGCCCTTACTTTTCCCAATGGTAAAAAGTGCAAAGGCTGCTATGGATGCAATTCAGGAATTTTCAAAACAGAAATTAAATAAAAACATTCAACATTTTGTTGTGTCTGGTGCATCAAAACGGGGATGGACTACTTGGTTGACTGGTGCAAGTGATAATCGTGTTATTGCAATTGCGCCCATGGTAATTGACATGTTGAATATGCCTGTTAGCATGAATTATCAAATTAAAGTTTGGAACGATTATAGCATACAAATTGAAGACTACGTAAAGTTGGGAATTGTTCAGGATATTGGTTCAGGTAGTGGGAAAGATATTACTACAATGATCGACCCTTATTCATACAGGAAGAAGTTGACTATGCCTAAAATGATAATTATGGGCACAAACGATGAATATTGGCCAATTGACAATATAAAAAATTACTTCGATAGCCTTTCCGGTAAAAATTTTATTCATTACATCCCAAATGTTGGGCATGGAATGGGAGATAAGTCTGAAGCAATTCGTAGCCTCAGTGCTTTTTTTGGATTAAATATTCAGAAAAAAACTATCCCATCCTGCACATGGAAAACTACCGAGAATAAGGATGGAGTATTTGTTTCAATTAAAGCTACTTCCGATAAGTTAATTGATGTAATTATTTGGTCTGCCGATTCAAACGATAAAGACTTTAGAAATGATAAATGGGTTTCAAAAAGTCTTGGTATTAAAAACGTTTCTGTTGTTAAAGTAAATGAAGCATTTCCTTTAACAGGTTACCGTGCTTTTTATGTTAATCTTAAATATAAAGATGCAAACGGTGGTGAATATTCTGAAAGTACGAGAGTATTTATGACGGATGATAAAAAAGTACTGTAGATAAAAAATTGCAGGAATGAATTTTATAAAAAAGTGCCAATTAACTTTTGGCCTGATTTTTCTGGTTGTGCAATTATCGGCACAAAATGTGCAGCCTACTTTGTATCGCTCATTATTAGATGTTTCTTATAGCAATGACGATAAAGTAGATATAATGGATGTTTATCTTCCAAACGATTACATCTTTTCCAAAGTGATTGTTTACTTGCATGGTAGTGGTTGGACAGGTGGGGATAAAAATGAATTTCCAAAACAACTAATTAATGAGTTGGTTGGCAACCGTAAGTATATTGTTGTATCTGCCAATTATAGATTGGTTAAAGATGGAGTTAACAGATTCCCCGCACAAATGGAAGATATTGGCAAGCTATTTTCCTTTTTGTCTCTCAAAGCGTCTCAGTACCATTTTAATGGAAATGAGTTCGCTTTGATGGGGGGCAGTGCAGGTGGACATTTGGCTATGTTGTATGCGTATGGGTATGATTCTGCAAAAAAAGTAAAAACAGTTGTTGACTTCTGGGGACCAACAGATTTTACTGATAAGGCTGTAAGAGAGCAGGATAAAAATGCAGATGCTAAAGTGACCAATCTTTTGGGTGAAGCAGACCCCAATGCACAAATTAGTTTTGATGCAAGCCCATACCATCGCCTTACAAAGGAAACTGGCGTTCCAACTATTTTATTTCACGGAGGTCAGGACCCCTTAGTGCCAGCAAGTCAGGCAGACAAACTCTATAAAAAATTACAGGCATTGGGAATCCCTTCGCAGTATGCCTATTATCCTAATGAAAAACATGGGATGAAAGGTGCAGCCGGTATTGATGTTTTTATTAAAACATTAGCTTGGATGAACAAATATTTCCCGGTATTTTAAATTGAAATCATGCGTATACAAAAATTATTGGCATCAGTTTTATTTTCTTTTGTTACAGTTATAGCTTTTGCACAAGCTGTAGCGCCACTGCCCATTTCTAAAAATGGGTTTGTTGTTATTTCGCATAGAGGTAGTCATTTACTGAAACCAGAAAATTCTATCGCTGCTTTTGAAGCTGCAATTGAGGAAGGATCTGATTATGTTGAGATGGATTTAAGAACTAGTAAAGACGGACATCTTGTATTAAGCCATAATGAAACTGTAGACTCTAAAACAAATGGTAAAGGTCGTGTTCAAGATTTAACTTGGGATGAACTTTCTAAACTACTACTTGTAAACAAAGAGAATAAAGTATATCATATACCCGATTTCAAAGAGGCATTAAATGTATGTAAAGACAAGATAAATATCTATCTCGACTTCAAAGAAGCTGACGTTGCAGAAACCTATCGCCAGATTAAAGAAGCCGGGATGGAAAAAAGCGTTATCGTATATGTAAATAAGGTTGATCAGTATATTGCTTGGAGAAAGTTGACTCTTACGATGCCATTAGCTGCAAGCCTTCCTGAATCAATTCGCACCAAAGAAGATTTAGCTGTTTTATACGAGCAGATGCATCTTGAAGTAATAGATAATGTACGTGATAGTAGCATTTTAAATTACGCTAATACACACGGTACAAATGTTTGGCTTGATGTACAAAGTGCTGATGAAAATTCAACAAAATGGAATGATGCAATGCGCAAAGGGATACAAGGTGTTCAAACAGACCACCCTGAAGCCTTGGTGAACTACTTAAAGAAAAATAATCTTAGAAACGGTTCGACTGCACTTGCAGTATCATATCCAGTTGTTGCTCCTCCAACTTATCGATTTGTAAAAGATATTCCATATAGTTATGCTAGTAAGGAGAATATTATGGATGTTTATTTTCCACAATTATATGATAGTGCAAAAGTACTTATCTATATTCATGGTGGTTCATGGATTTCGGGCGACAAGAGCGAATTCCCCAAATATTTAATTGACGAACTTGTTGGAAAAAGAAAATACATTTTAGTTTCAATGAATTATCGACTAATAAATGAAGGGAAAAATAGGTTTCCATCGCAAATGGAAGACGTTAAGAATGCGATGAATTTTTTAACAGGAACTGCCAAAAAATTTCATTTCAATGATCATGAATTCGCTTTGATGGGGGGAAGTGCAGGCGGTTACATGGCAATGCTTTATGCTTATGCTTATGATCCAAAAAGACAAATACAAACGGTAGTTGATTTCTGGGGACCAACCGATTTGGCTGATAAGTCAGTTAGGGTAGAGGGCTCCGATGGAGACCGCGCAGCTTCTAATTTACTAGGAGAGTCTGATGCGCACGCTAAGATTGCAACAGATGCTAGCCCATTTTATAGAATTACAAAAGAATCCGCAGTGCCTACAATATTTTTTCATGGGGGAGATGACCCATTAGTGCCAGTGTCACAGGCACAAAAAATGTATGATAAAATGCTGACTTATGGAACGCCGGTGCGCTTGGAAATCTATCCTGGCGAAAAACATGGAATTAGTGGTGCTATTCGGATGGATTTATATACAAAGACCCTCGCTTGGATTGACAAATATTTCCCGGCTAAATAATTATTGACTAATGCAAAAGGCAACTAGGCAACTGAGAATAAATTTTGTTTCTTCAAAATTATTTTTTTTATACTTGTTTGGATTTGTACTAAACGTTAGTGCAAACCCTGATTTGCCATTTAAGCAAGCAGTGTCAATAAAATATACAGTTGCTTCAAATATTGCTGGTGCTAGTTTTAAAAAAGTGCTTATTGATTACAATGACGTTGTATATGTTTTGAGTAGTGAGGGGTTATTGCGTATTAATGACCATGACTTGGTTAGGGATTTACGTTATACACCTCTTTCTACAAAGCATCCAGTTGATATTGCCATTCAGGAAAAAGTTGGTAACCTATACTATTTGTTGAATGATAAAGTGCTCACAAATGGATATGCAGGAGTTCCTTATGCAGTTATACCTTCAGGCAGGTTTAATAAATTAGCCGTTGATGCAAAAGGGAATATTTTTCTCTCGGGAAAGCAATCAGTTGGTTATGTGATAGAAAATAAATTAGTGGAATTTCCCTTGCCTTCTGAAGAACAGATTCGCTACGTATACATCAATCAAGGCGTTTTTTATGCATTGGGAAATAAAACGATTTACCGCGTGAAAGATAAAGCGCTTATTCCCATTTTCAAGGCCAGTGATATTAAGGAAATAAGTTTTCACAAAAGCGAAATATTTGTTGGTACTGAAAAAGGTTATTATGGTATTCATAATGCATCAGGAAATATAACATTTGCTATACAGGATAAATTACCTGCTACCAATATCAATTGTTTATTATTTGTCAATAACAACTTATGGGCCGGTACTAATAATGGGGCATTTAAAAAAGATCCTGGTAACTCATTTCGCTATTATGCATCTAAACGTTGGTTGAATGAAGATGCTGTGATATCAATGGCCGCTGATAGCAAAGGCAATGTTTATTGTTTGACCCAAACCGGGATAAATAAAATTGAATTTAGTTTTCATACCCTCGCTGAGAAGGCCAATTATTTTCAAGATAAAATTCGGCAGCGCCATATTCGATACGGACTTATTTCAGAAGTATTCTTTCAAAAGTCTGGCGATTTATCTACCGCTGAAATGATAGATACTGATAACGATGGATTATGGAGTTCATTTTATTTGGGTAGCCAGGCTTTTAGGTATGCTGTAACAAAAGACATAACTGCTAAACGTTATGCGTGGGAAACTTTTGAAGCTTTTGAAAGACTGATCACTATCAATCCATTAAAAGGGTTTCCTGCCAGAACATTCGAGCGCAGAGAATACAGAAATTCTGACCCGGAAGCTTGGCGTAAATCGCAGGATCCTGAATGGGAGTGGAAGGGTACAACAAGTAGTGATGAATTTGTTGGGCATATCTTCGCAGCTGCAGTCATGAGTCAGTTTGTAACAGAAACACCTATAGAAAAAAAACGCGTAGCGGATTTTATCGATAAAATTTTAACGCATATCATCGAAAATAATTATTATTTCATTGACGCAGACGGAAAGCCAACCCATTGGGGTCGCTGGAATCCGGAATACATTAATTGGTACCCGGAATCAATTAGTGATAAGAAATTGGGAAGTACAACGATCATTGCGGGCCTTCAATTGGGTTATGCACTTACTGGTAAATTAATTTACAAAACAGAAGCTTTTCGGTTAATGAATGACCATAGCTATCTAAAAAATATTTTAATTGATTGTAATAAGATACAAATTACACCTGGCTACGTATTTATGGGTGCTAACATGGGCGATGGGTGGAATCACTCTGATGATGAAATGTCTTTTCTAGCTTACTGGGTTCTATATCATTTTGCATTTAATGATACACTTAAAATTGCTTTTTCTAAAGTAATTTTAAATTATTGGAAGATTGAATTGCCGGAAAGAGATGGTTTATGGAATTTGATTACAAAAGGAACCGCTGATGTTTATGATAAAGAATCTACACTTTGGTATCTAAAAGAATTCCCAATGGACATGATTAACTGGACCATTAAAAACTCTGGCAGAAGAGACCTTGATTTACTTCCTTCGAACTTGCGCGATCAAAAAACAAAGACCTTGTTACCCTATAGTGAACAACCCACTCACCGGCATAACGTAAACCCTTTTTTTCTGGATGGAGGTGACGGCGGGCACTCTGAATTAGCTGGGGATGAATACTTATTACCTTATTGGATGGCTCGTTATTTGAAAGTGATTCAATAAAATTTTTCTTAAAATGTATTATCCTGAGATAGTATAATGAACACTAAATATTAGTATAAAAATCATCTATAAGCTGACGTGAAATTTATAATAATGAAGAGATAATATTCATAAATAAATCTTATATTGTTTAACATTTAGTTTTGAATCATGGATACCCAAAAAAGGCAGGAGGAATCAGAATGGGTTGCTCTACTTGCAAATGATAGCGAGTATGCTTTTAAGCATTTATACGATCGATATAGTAATCGGGTATACAAGCTTGCCATGCGGTATTTAAAATCTGCTGAATTGTCCCAAGAAATTGTTCAGGATGTATTTCTAAAGCTTTGGTTCGAACGTAAAAATATCAAATCAGATAGGCCATTGGAGGCTTGGCTGATTACTGTTGCAAAAAATAAACTAATCAATCAGTTCAAGAAATTGACTTATGAATGGAACATGCGAAAAAATTTTAAAACAGAAAGCTGTACTGAAGTGTATGAAGTGGAGGCTAAACTTATGACTGCCGAGTATAACAAATATTTCCGAATTACGATTAATCAGCTACCTCAGATGCAAAAGCAGGTTTTTGAATTCGCCAAAATTGAAGGGCTTTCTCATAATGAGATTGCAACTCGTTTGAAAATCTCACCACTTACAGTTAAAACTCACATGGCACGGGCGATGGAAAAAATAAAAAAATCATTGAAACAATTTGTAATTAGTCTGTAAATTACAAGTTAATTATTTTTAAACCTGTTTTATGTTCAAGGTTGTAGGAGTGACTTTTATAATGGGTTTTTCGAATTTGTTTTTTTTGACAGAAACTAATTTTATACTGCCACTCTCAAAAGTGCAGGCAGTTCCGCCGATACAGGATACACTGCCCATCACAAAACGGGATACAATACTCCCTAAAAATAAGGATACGGCTTTAAACATTGAGGATACTATTCTTAGAATAAATAATCTCCAACCGTATATTACCCTTGCAGCGGATTCTGTTTTGCTTTATCAACCGGAACTCAATAAAGTTGGAAAATATTTCTGGTTTCTCAGAAATGCTCCTATTGGATTACAGATTAATAAAGACAATGGTAGTATTTCGTTCAAAGCATTAAAATCCTATTTCTTATCAGGCAAAATGAAATATGATCATGAATATAGGGTGATGCTGGGTGTTAACAAAATCGGTGACCCCACTGAACGCCTCGACACAAGCTTTAGATTGATGTTTTACAATACAGAAATTATACCCTCAAAATTAAAATTATCTGTTAGTTCTATTGTAACGATCGAAGAGGGGGATACCCTAAATTTTAAAATTCAGTGCGAGGCCGGAAGTTTTCCGATTGAAAATATTACCTATTTTTCAACTATGGCACTAAAAAATGTGACATCTGTTAGACATTGTGATGATGATTTTTCCTGGAGCCCGGGATTTGATTTTGTAAAAGATTCCGATTCTGGTAAATTAAAAACAGTAATAATCAGTTTTGTGGGCACTACCCGTTTTCAATCACGCGATACGGCACAAGTAAAAGTGATAGTAAAAGATGCGCTTAATTACCCGTTAGCCCTGAGTGCCTACGAAACAGAAGTGAAATTGGTAAATCGATATATTTTAGAACTGAAATATTCCTTCTTACAACTCGATAAAAGCATTAAGCGTGTAAAAGACACCAGAACCACATTCGATGTCACAGCTTCTACTACTACGCTAACCGGTACTATCATGACTACCTCAACAGTGCCCAACACACAGCAATTGGGCAAGATTTTACCTAGCATAGGTATTTCGCTTGTGCCTATTAAAGAAGCAGTTTCACCCCAAAGAATATATGATCAAAACCAAGCTGCAGCAGTGCGTACATCCATAAAAAGATTGGAATACAGACTTGCTGATAATAGCCTGATCGCAGAACGTGATCCAGCTATCGTTCAAAAAACCAATCAATTAAAAGACGAATTGAAACAAATTCAACTACAGTTAATTGATGTGCCTTTGGGGTTGAATAACGAAATGACCGAAGAGCAACTTGACAAATATTTCAATAGCCCGAAAGTGATGAAAAAATATCGACTGAAACATTAGATGCACCCTTTTATTAAAAAATATGAGTCAACCGCAACCCCAACTAACTAGTTCCCCACGTCTTCACTCCCTTGATGCTTTACGGGGTTTTGATATGTTTTGGATTATGGGAGCAGAAGAAATTTTTAGCGCTATTTTCAAAGCTAACGGTTCTCCTTTTTGGGGTGCCATTTCAAACCAGTTTTCTCATCCGGAGTGGAATGGATTAAGCGTTTATGATTTAATCTTCCCATTGTTTCTTTTTATGGCTGGAGTAGCAACGCCTTACTCTGTGGGAAGAGAATTAGAAAAAGGAAAATCGAAACAACAAGTTTTATTTCGAGTAATTAAAAGGGCGATTATTCTTGTACTATTAGGTTTAATAGTGAATAATGGCTTGGAGATTCGCCCCATCCAACAGATTCGTTTTGGTAGTGTTTTGGGAAGAATTGGTTTGGCCTACATGTTTGCTAATATTATTTTTATTTATACCAAAACGGTCAAAAC
>JAYUFN010000128.1:0-6054 GCA_043738705.1 Bacteroidota bacterium | reverse complement strand
GTTTTGTAGATATTCTAGCGGCAGAACAAACTCCAGATAATCCAGGATGGTTTCAGGGCACAGCTGATGCGGTAAAACAATCGTTACGCCATATCGGGAACTTTGACTATGAATATATTTTGATTTTAAGTGGAGACCAATTGTATCAGATGGACTTTAGTGAAATGATTGCTAATCATAAAGCACAGGGGGCCGATATTACAATTGCAACAATACCAGTAGGAGATAGGGAAGCGCCTGAGTTTGGCATTTTGAAAACCAATGAAGAAAACTTTATTACCTCCTTCATTGAAAAACCGAATAAGGATTTATTGCCAGAATGGACCAGTGACACAGGCCCAGAAATGCATAAACTGGGTAGAAATTATTTAGCATCTATGGGTATTTATATTTTCAATAAAAAAATATTAGATTATCTTTTATATGAAAAAAATCCAAAAGCTACAGACTTTGGAAAAGAAATTATTCCCGAATCGATCAATAATCATAAAGTAATCAGTTATCAATATGATGGTTATTGGACTGATATTGGAAATATCTATTCTTTCTTTGAAGCCAATCTTGCTTTAACTGATGATGTTCCTGAATTTAATCTTTTTGATAACAATAAAACGGTTTATAGCCGTGCAAGAATGTTGCCCCCAGCTAAAATTAGCGGTACCACTTTAGAAAAAACAATTATTGCAGAAGGATCTATTATTAATGCAAGTAGAATTGAGAAAAGTGTAGTTGGCATCCGTTCTAGAATTGGACATGGCTCAACAATTATAAGTACGTATATCATGGGTAACGATTTCTATGAAACTTTGGGAGAGATGGAATCAAATGTTGTAAATGGCTTACCAAAGATTGGAATTGGGGAGCGTTGCTATATTAAAGATGCGATTATCGATAAAAATTGTCGCATCGGAAATGACGTTCGGATCGTTGGTGGAAAGGACCTCCCAAATTCCGATCATTTGCTATATTCTATAAAAGATGGCATTGTGGTAGTTAAGAAAACTGCCGTTTTACCAGACGGATTCGTGATATAAATCATAAAAAAACATCCTGAAAAGCGATGTTTTTTTATTTACTTTTATCTTTTATGTATTTGTTACACATTACTAGCTTAATCGATTGCTATGGCCCTATCAAATAGTTCTACTGTTAGTTCTTCAAACAGCTCAAAACCAGTGTTAAGTTTCTGGAAAATCTGGAATATTAGCTTTGGATTTTTGGGTGTTCAAATAGGATACTCATTGCAGAATGCAAATACTAGTAGAATTCTTTCTGCAATCGGCGCAGATCCGCATCATTTAAGTCTTTTTTGGCTGGCTGCCCCAATGGCGGGTTTGATTGTTCAACCCATTGTTGGAATGTCGAGTGATAAAACATGGACAAGATTAGGTAGAAGAATTCCTTTCATTCTTGGGGGATCAATTATTTCAGCGCTTGCTATGTTTTTTATGCCTAACTCTGAGCATTTCGCACAACTATTGCCACCATTAATCTTTGGGGCTACTATGCTTTTGCTCATGGATACTTCCTTTAATGTAACCATGCAGCCTTTCAGAGCATTAGTGAGCGATATGGTTCCTGAAAGCCAACGTAACAAAGGGTATGCAATACAAAGTTTTTTAATCAATACAGGTGCCTTTATTGGTTCAATGTTGCCTTATGTGCTTACTAATATTTTTAATGTTGCTAATGAGCCTTCTGGTGGCGAAAAAGTTGCACCCACAGTTATTTGGGCTTTCTATTTTGGAGGGGGGGCATTATTACTGAGTGTTTTGTGGACCTCATTCAGAACCAAAGAATATCCACCCGATGAATATGCAAAGTATAATAATCTTGAAGAAGAAGTACCGGAGAAAGTATCTTTTATTTCTTTATTAAAAAATATTCCTGCTACCATGTGGCAGTTATCGATCACACAATTTTTTTCTTGGTTTGCACTATTTATGATGTGGGTTTATACTACGCAAGGGATTGCGCAAAATGTTTGGCAAACCACTGACCCACATTCAAAATCTTTTAATGAGGCGGGTGACTGGACAGGTGTAATTTTTGCTGCATATAGTTTATTTGCTGCATTATACTCATTAGCAATTACTCCCCTCGCAGATAAATTCGGAAGAAAAAATACGTATATGCTTTCTTTAATTGCAGGAGGTATTGGCTTGGTATCAATGATGTTTATTACCGATAAAAATTTATTATTTATTCCCATGATTGGTGTTGGTATTGCTTGGGCCGCAATCCTTGCATTGCCTTATGCAATTCTTTCCTCATCATTGCCGGCACGACAAACTGGAGTGTATATGGGAATCTTTAATGCCACCATCACTATTCCTCAAATTACTGCAGGATTATTAGGTGGATTGGCCCTTACATTAGTTGGTGAGAAAGCAATTAATGTAATTGGATTAGCAGGAGTATCGATGATGATGGCTGGTATTTGTGCCAAGCTTTTTATTAAAGCGAAAGACTAATTAAGATTTGCAAAGCGTAAAACAGAATAAGGTTTGATTGTCTCAAATAAGAATAGCTGAAATGAAAAATAAGTTAAGTTTTTTGGTAATTGCCCTGCTTAGTATTACCAATATTTTATTTGCACAGTACGCAAAACTCTATCCAACAAATTGGTGGACAGAAATGAAATGGAATAAAGTACAGGTATTAGTTTATGGACAATATGATGGCTTTAATAAAGAAAAAGTGCACCTTAATTATCCTGGCATAAAGCTCACTAAAGTAACAGCATTGGAAAATGGAAAATACACTGCGCTCGATATTGAAATTAGCAGCACAGCAAAGCCCGGAAACGTGAGTATTGAATTCTCTAAGGATGGAAAATCGCACGCTATAAATTGGCCCTTGGAACAACGAAGAAGTGGACGAGGAAAAACATTTGCTCAAGGAGTTAGCTCGTCAGATTTAATTTATTTATTGATGCCTGATCGGTTTAGTAATGGCGACCCAACTAATGATCGAATTCCTGGATTACGTGACCAGAGTTTGGACAGAGCAAAAATATATGCTCGTCATGGTGGAGATTTACAAGGTGTGATTGATCATCTGGATTATCTGAAAAACCTTGGTATTACTACTTTATGGATGACGCCTGTTTTACAAAATGATCAACCTACTCGCTCCGAACATGGATATGCTTTTACAGATCACTATACCATCGAACCAAGATTTGGGGGTGCGGAAAAATACAAAGCTCTAAGTGACGCCTTACATCTGCGTGGGATGAAACTTATACAAGATGCCGTTTACAACCATGTTGGAAGCAAGCATATTACCTTCTTAGATCAGCCAATGAAAGACTGGTACCATCAATGGCCAACCTATACTGGAACTTCTTATAAAGATCAACCCCTCTTCGATCCTCATGCTTCTAAGTTGGATGCAAAAAGAACTGTAGATGGTTGGTTTACAAGAGAAATGCCTGATCTAAATCAAACGAATCCTTACGTAGCAAATTATTTGATTCAAAACGCAATCTGGAGTGTCGAAAAATTTGGCGTGGATGGATGGCGTATTGATACCTATATCTATAACGATCTGCCATTTATGAATCGTTGTAATAAAGCACTTACTGATGAGTATCCCAATATTACAATGTTTGGCGAAACATGGGTGCATGGTACTGCTGCGCAAGCCTATTTTGTTCAAAATAAAATTGATGTTCCCTTTAAAAGCAATTTACAGGGTGCTACAGATTTTCAGGCACTGATGTATGGAATTCAACCTGCATTGAAACAAGATTTTGGCTGGACAGAAGGTGTAAATAAATTGTATACTACACTGAGTAATGATTTTTTATATAAGGATGCTAATCGTAATTGTGTGTTCTTAGACAACCACGACCTTACACGGATACTTTCGGATGTAGGAGGGGATGTTGAAAAAGTTAAAGTGGGTATTGCATGGTTACTCACAACTAGAGGAATTCCGCAAATTTATTATGGAACTGAGATATTGATGAAGGGTGAAAAAAATCCTGATGATGGAAATGTGCGTTTAGATTTTCCTGGCGGTTGGAAGGACGACCCAAAAAATGCATTCACAGGCGAAGGAATGACAGATGAGGAAAAAGATATGCTTCATTATGTAACTACGCTTGCAAACTTTAGAAAAAATAGTTCCGCTATCACAAAGGGTTCTTTGATGCAATACGTTCCTGATGATGGTTTATATGTTTACTTCCGATATGATTCAAAACAAACGGTGATGTGTACCATGAATACCAATAACAAAGAAAAGGAGATTGATTTCTCTAATTATATAGAAAGAACAAAGGGATTTACTGGTGCTATCAATATTGTTTCGGGGGCTAAACTCACAAACAAATTTAAGATACCTGCTAAAAGAATGTGGGTATTGGAATTGCATTAATGTGTTATATTTTTATAGTTCTACACAAGAAATATTTTCTATTGCAACACCCAACTGCTGAAGCATTTCTGTCCATTTTTGTTTGTCACTGTTTTTTGCATCATCATTCCCCAAAACCCATATTACACTTGTGTCTTGAATGATCTTTCTATTTGTATCATCATGCCCTGTATATTTATCCATATATTCAAGAAACTGTGCTGCTGAAATGATATCTTCTTTGATTGGATCGCCCGGATCTATATCATCTATCACTAAGTAGTCGGTATTTCGCCAAGTCCATAAATATTTAAGATTATCCACCATGCTTTCCGGTTCGAAAAACATACTACTCAATTTCATTGCTGTTAAATAAACACAGGATTTGTCTTGAATGGATTTTTCATTCGCAAGTCCAACACTTAAACTAGTTTTCCCCTTATCTCTTGCTCCAAATAGAAGTAGATGCTTGCCTTTGGAGTTATTATTTAAATACGAATTTACGGTAATTTTATTTGGCTCACTGATTGGCAGATCAAACTGACTCAATCTAAATTGAAAGGGATATTCGGCATTTTGCTGATAAATTTTTGTGATATACCAATAGTGAATTGGATATAATAAGGTGATGGCGATAACAATTACACAAGTCAATAAAATACTGTAATGGCCTTGATGTATATATTCCATCATGAGCCCAGCGCAGAATGCTCCAAAAGTAAAAAAGCCAAGGTCTGTAAAAGTGTCAAATGCAATATTGAGCCATGCTGGTTGAAATTGGTATTTGGGCCCGGATAAGAAGAGCAATTTAGAATGTGACAATCGATTCGAAAGCAATGGTCCTAAAAAATTATAGGTTTCAAATACTACCCATATTCCTGTAATAATAAGGGCCGAAAATAGCCCTGGCATCCCGGATGAGCAATGATTTTTTAGGTAAAAATAGATTGGGATCGTAGGAATGAATGCAAGAGAGATATGACCGAACTGATTGGCCAGCCAAGAATAAGAGAGGGTAACTCCACGATACGAATCCTTGCCAATCAAATCGGCTTTTAATTGATGCAAAACATCTTTGGTTGTAACTTTTCCCATAAGTATTTATTCGAGTGAAGAATTAGATTTAAAATAGGAATTAATATCGATTAAGATAGTAAATTCAATTTTCTTTTTACAACTAATTAATTGGTTGCCCATTTATCTGGTCAACTTGAAAGAAATAATTCTATGTATTTTACTTAAAATGAGTAAAAGATAACTTTTGTAAATGTTCTATATGAAAATATATATTTTATTCCCCTTACTATTTATTGGCATGGTCATGAAAATAAGTGCACAAACAGAATTGCCTTTGTATAAGGATCTCATACCCAATAGTAAGCCTGCAGAGGATAAAGAAAAGCAAACAACAAATGGAGGAATACTAATCATTAGCGATATCAGTATCCCCACATACACCCTATATCAACCTCTACATCAGTCTCCTCAAAAATCTGCCGTTATTATTATTCCCGGCGGCGGCTACTTTATCACGGCCTCTGGTCATGAAGGTGCAGATATCGCTAAATCCTTTAATGATGTTGGTGTTACGGCGATTGTTGTTAAATACCGAATTCCAAGTGAACGGACCATGATCAACAAAGAAATTGGCCCATTGCAGGATGCGCAACAAGCTATTTTAATAACTAG
>JAYUFN010000127.1:0-2163 GCA_043738705.1 Bacteroidota bacterium | reverse complement strand
CAATTGTTTATAGGGATATTATTCAACCCATATTTCAACAAAAATGTTATAACTGTCATGCTGCAACCAAACAGAAAGCAGCACTCCGACTCGATACCGAAACATGGATTATAAAGGGGGGAAAGAACGGGGCAGTGCTGCACGCTGGTAATGCGGATAGTAGCGAAATATATAAGCGTGTAGTTTTAGATCCCCTTGAAGAAAAACACATGCCCCCAAAAGGAAAGCCCCAGTTAACTGAACAGGAAAGAGTATTCCTGCAATGGTGGATTTTAACGGGTGCTGATTTTAAAAAGCAATCAAAAGAGCTTGCGCAAACGCCACAAATAAAAACTGCGCTTGTATCGCTCGAGAAACCTGTTACAGCTATCACGCATTTAGATATTCCTGAGAAAACAGTTTCAAGAGCTTCAGAATCTGTTTTGGATTCGCTGCATAAAAAGGGGGTTACAATTTTGCCGATTGCATTAAATAGTAATTATTTGAGCGCGAATTTTGTAAACTTCACCCACTGGGATGCGCCTACTAAAAATTTAATTGCTACTGTAAAAGAACAATTGATCTGGTTAAAAATTTCCGGAGTGCAGTTAAATGAAACTGAGTGGAGCACCATTGCCTCATTAACAAGTTTAACAAAACTCAGTGCAGAACATTCAAATATTTCTGATCAAAATTTGATACAGATCGCAGCACTTAAAAATCTGCGCTATCTAAATTTGGTAGATACTAAGGTTACAGCCAAAGGGCTCATGCAATTAAAAGGAACTACATGTCTTGCAAATATCTATCTAGGAAGCACAGCTATTTCGCAGCTTGATTATTCAAAATTAAAAATTGCTTTTCCAAAAGTATTCATTGACACGGGCGGGTATAAGCTCGAATTTATTGCAACGGATACACAAGCCCTTCATCCTCCATTAATTAAAAAGTGAAGAATCGAGCGTAGTTCTTCACTTTTTAATTTTTGAATTTTGACTTCTTACTTTTTACTTAATTTCTCCAACCATCTGCGCAGGTACTACCCACTCATCAAATTGTTCAGGAGTAACATATCCTAATTTCACTGCCATCTCTTTTAAAGTGGTTCCTTCTTTATGAGCTGTTTGAGCAATTTCTGCGGCTTTATAATATCCGATCTTGGTATTAAGCGATGTTACAAGCATCAAACTATTGTCCACATGTTTTTTGATATTGGCTTCGATAGGTGCGAGGCCTACTGCACATTTATCGTTGAAACTTACACAGCCATCCCCGATTAGTCTTGCACTGTGTAAGAAATTATAAATCATCACGGGTTTAAAAACATTCAATTCAAAATGTCCGGTAGCTCCGCCAATATTGATGGCAACATCATTACCCATCACCTGTGCTGCTATCATGGTTAACGCTTCACATTGTGTTGGATTTACTTTACCCGGCATGATGGAAGATCCTGGTTCGTTATCAGGAATATGCAATTCGCCGATCCCGCTTCTTGGACCAGATGAAAGCATCCGAATATCATTTGCAATCTTCATTAAACTAACTGCAACAGTTTTTAATGCACCATGTGCTTCAACAATTGCATCGTGTGCTGCAAGCGCTTCAAATTTATTTTCGGCAGTTATAAATGGAAGTCCAGTTAAACTAGCAATATGCTTCGCAACATTTACATCATAACCCTTGGGCGTATTAATTCCAGTGCCAACAGCTGTTCCGCCCAAAGCCAATTCACTTAAGTGTTCGAGTGTATTGTTGATGGCTCTTAATCCATGAGTTAATTGAGAAACATAACCGCTAATTTCTTGTCCCAAAGTAAGGGGAGTGGCATCCATAAAATGGGTACGACCAATTTTTACAACATGCATAAATTCCCTACTCTTTGCAGCAAGCGTATCTCTTAATTTAGTGATACCCGGAATGGTTGTTTCCAATAATATTTTATACGCCGCAATATGCATCGCAGTTGGAAAAGTATCGTTTGATGATTGTGATTTATTTACATCATCATTTGGATGTAAAAACTTTTCTTTATCAGTTAAAGCACCCCCTTTAATAATATGCCCGCGATAAGCAACTACTTCATTTACATTCATATTGCTTTGAGTGCCTGACCCTGTTTGCCAAACAACTAGTGGAAATTGAGCATCTAATTTTCCGTCTAGTATCTCATCGCAAACCTGC
>JAYUFN010000126.1:0-2170 GCA_043738705.1 Bacteroidota bacterium | reverse complement strand
ATACAACTTGCTTTAATCCAACTTTGAATATTTTCTTACCATTCCATGGAGCAGCTTTTAATTGACGTTGAGCGGGAGCATCTCCTAAGATCAAAAACTCGACTTTACGGAACATCATTTCCATAAAATTCGTTTGAGGGCAAGCCCACCCACAGAATAGTCTTCCAAAAGCAGCAGTGAATAATACAATAAAAAATACAAAAGTCACCATTGTTAGTCCAAGGATAAAAAAGTCTTGTGGCCAAAATACCTTTCCGAATAAAATAAATTTTGCCTGTGGTATATTCAATAAAAAAAATGGTCGATCATTCACATAAATAAAAGGCATTCCAAAAAAAACAACGAAATATAAAACACTTAACCAGCTACGAATATTATAAAACTTTCCATTAGGTGGTTTATATGCAAACACCCATTTTCTTTTGCCATCCTGATCTACTGTGCCAATCCTATCTCTATAACTTTCGCCTTCGGTAATTGGTTCGTTAAGGTGTTCGTGAGGTGAAAACATTGGTTAGTTTTAAAGTTTAAATTTACTATTCTTTTAAATAAATAGCATATGTGTTCCAATGCCAGATCCTTGTTTATAAAAATCGCCCACCGTTAATACCCCATCCAAATCCCCATACATATCTTCTTTGCTGTAATGGAACATTTCCATCGCTAGTTTGCAAGCCCAGAGTTTAACACCAGAAGCTTTTAGGATGTCTAAGAATTCACGCACTTCAGGCATATCCAGTTTTTCCATCTCCTTTTTCATCATGTTGGTAGCTAAAGCTTCCATGCCGGGTAACCCACCAATCATTGTTGGCATATGCATGGCGGGGTTACCAACCGTAGCAACATGTAAATGATCTAATTTTTTATTATGGAGTGCTTCTAACCCAAAGAAAGTAAAAAACATCTCCGCTTCAATTCCTTCCATTCTTGCTCCATTTGCCAAAACAAATGCTGCATAAACATTTTCTAAAGAGGCTTTAGAAAGTATGATCATCATCTTTCTAACTTCACCTTCATACTCGCTCATAATATTAATTTTTATTTTTTTATTAAATACAACTTGCCGGTTTTGGAACACCCGCAATCTTAGTAGCTGTTTTCAAAGGAGCATTAGGAAATAATGCGTAGAACTCTTTAATATCAACTACCCCACTCTTACCAATTTTACGAATACTAAGCGGAGATTCTTTTTTAAACTCATCTTGGATATAATCAATTACTTCCCAGTGTTTAGGGCTCAATGCAATTTTTTCCTCTATTGCTAAAGCTTCTGCAATATTCTTATCCCATTGTTTGAAATCGGTCAAATAACCCTCGTCGTTTACCTGAATTGTTTTTTGTGCGATTAACTTTTCCATAAAATAAATTTTATTTTTCGTTTAAAAATTTTTACCTGCAGTTTTCATTTTTGCTCCAACAAATGGAATTGGAATTCCTTTTAAAAGCATATTCCAGTATATCCACCTAAATGCGAGTTTTCCCCAATGATTGAAGACAGATTCTTTGAGTAATTGCAATGGCCCGATACCTCCGAAAGGGAACATACCTGATACAGGCTCATGAGTATAATTGAAATCAATCAATAATGCCTTGTTATGACCAGTTTCGATAAAGCAGTTGGCGTGTCCGTCAAAACTTGCTGTAAGAGGTTCATTATTGATATAGTGCAAAATATTTTCTGTAAGGATCTCTGCTTCAAAATGCGCAACAGAGCCTGCTTTAGAAGCGGGAAGGTTGGTTGCATCTCCAATCACAAAAATATTTTCGAATTTCTGTGATTGCAATGTTTCTTTATTGGTAGGAACAAAATTGAGTTCATCGCCTAAACCTGATCTTTCTATTAATTCATCGCCCTTATTGGTTGGAACAGTCACCAATAAATCAAATGGAATTGATCGTCCACCATAGTCGACAATTGATTTTTTTTCATTATTTACTTCTGCGATTGCAAAATCACTTTCAATTTCAATATTTTTTTCACCTAATAAATGCTCTAATGCTTCAGTAGATTTTGGCTTTGTAAAAGCACCGCTTAAAGGCGTAACGTAAGTGATATTTACTTTATTACGCATCTTTTTGTTTTCAAAAAATGCATCGGCTAAGAAAGCAAATTCCAAAGGAGCAACGGGGCATTTGATTGGCATTTCGGTTATATGTACCGCTAATCTTC
>JAYUFN010000125.1:0-6086 GCA_043738705.1 Bacteroidota bacterium | reverse complement strand
AAAAGCAAGTGATGCGGCAAGCCCCCCCAAAGAGTGTCCCATAATACCATAAAATGGACCAAATTCTTTTTCTATCATTAATATCGCATCCCTATAAATTAGTGCATTAATGAGTTTCCCTTCACTTAATCCATGTGCGGGCGCATCAAAAGCAATTACTTCAAAACCTTGTTTCGTGAAAAGACTAACATATTTCTCAAATTTGTAACTGTAACTACTAAACCCGTGAGTAATTAATATTTTTTTGTGGTTGGGGTATTTAGCCTCCCATCGGAATCCTCTTAAAATAGAATCATTCAATGCTACAGTTAATTTTTCGGCTTTATGGAACAGGGGAGGTGCTTTGAGATTTTTTCTCACTTTTCTTGGGGTACAAAAAATCTGATAAGCTAGTTCTGCGGCTTTTCTCGGAGAAACCAATCCAATGGTATGTAATTTAGTTCTATAATATGCGATTACAACTCTTTGTGCTAATTTCAATTTCATATAAGTATCAAATATATGCAGGTTGTACTCATTGGAGCTGGGAATATTGCCACAGTTATCGGAAAAATATTATTTCAAAAAGGATTTTCTATTCGTCAGGTCTATAGCAGAAATATAGATCACGCAAAAGAATTGGCTCAATTACTAAATGCCGATGCCATCAATAATCTTAAATTTTTACAGTCAAATGCTAACTTTTATATAGTAGCAGTGCCAGACAATTCACTTACTACAGTTTTGCAACAAATTCATCTTGAAGATGAAATAGTAATTCATACTGCTGGTTCCGTTTCAAAAAATACTTTACAAGTTCTGAGTTCAAGATATGGTGTTTTATGGCCCATGAAAATGATTAGGAAAGACATGCAGACCCTAGAACCTGTGCGTATTTTTATTGATGGGAATTCGGAAGAAACGATTTCTGAAATTAAAAAGTTGGCTTTAGCGTTATCTTCTTCTGTTAGTGTGGCGAATGATGAAACACGACTAAAATTACATTTATTGGCTACTATAACCTCCAATTTCAGCAATCACCTTTATCATCTTGCGGCAGAATATTGTGAAAAAGAGGGGATAGATTTTAGCCTAGTTTATCCGATCATTCAGGAAACAGCTATTCAGATTCAATTAAATAATCCTTCTAAACTCCAGGCCGGACCAGCATTCAGAGCTGATACCGAAACGATGCAAAAACATCTCTCATTATTGAATGACAATAAACAGTTATTGAAAATTTATGAAGCTCTTTCCGAAAGTATTCATCAAACTTTTTTTCATCCTAGAGATAGTTTGTGATTAATTATTTTTCGCATTTCGAAGCAGAACTAAGCACTGAACCGATACTTTTGCAGTGCAAATCTTGAATTATGTATCATATTACAATAGAATTTGAACAAAAAGGACTCGAGCCAATAAACTTAACAGAGGTAAAACCCGGCGATAGTTTGCTTGAAATATGTTTAGATAATGGCATTGAATTGCATCATAATTGCGGGGCAGTATGTGCCTGTAGTACTTGTCATATTTATATAAATGACGGATCAGCACATTTGCAAGAACTCACTGAAAAAGAGGAAGACTTTATAGATCGTGCAGTAAATCCGAGGATTAACTCTAGGCTAGGTTGTCAGTGTATATTGGAAAATGGTTCAGGAGAAATCAAGATATTGGTTCCTGATCAGACCCAATTCTTGGGTGAATAAACTCAACAAATTTAATTACAGCAAATTATATGACTCAATTTGAACCTCCTATTTTCTGGAACGACCATGAAGATATTTCAATGAAATTGTATGAAAGATTTGGGGATGATTTTACCGAATCGAAAATTTACAGAATCAGATTTACGGATCTTTTAGAATGGATTTTAGAGATTCCGAAATTTGAAGGAACAAGAGAGCAGAGTACCGAGGGGCATCTTGAAATGATTCAGAGCGCCTGGGTATACGAATGGCGTGACAATCAAAAATAGGGATAGTTCAATGCATTTCTAGTTTCACTGCCCTAGTTGTCTTAATTTTATGGTATCATTATGGATATACTCAAGCGCTTCAAGTCTGTTTCCTGTTTTGTATTTGATATAGATGGTGTTTTAACCGATGGTACATTATTGGTCTTGCCCGATGGGGTGATGGCTAGAAGAATGAATATTAAAGACGGATTTGCTTTGCAGCTTGCAGTTAAAAAAGGATATCAAGTACTGGTAATTTCAGGTGGTAATTCTTTGGAAGTAAAAGACAGACTTGAAAAACTCGGTATTATCAATGTGTGGATGGGGGTGCAAAATAAAGCAACAGTTTTAAATGAATGGCTCAAGATGAATCAGATTAAAACAGAGGCTATTTTATATATGGGTGATGATGTACCCGATTTAAGTGTGATGCAATTAGCAGGACTGCAAGCATGTCCATTAGATGCAGCAATTGATATAAAAAGCAAAGCTCACTTTATTTCGACTTATAAAGGGGGAGAAGGGTGTGTAAGAGAGGTAATTGAAAAGGTGATGAAATTACGAGGTGATTGGGAAATGGACACAACTGTAAGGGCACAGTAAGCAGGGTTTGATATAGAAAGTACAATTTATCTTCTTGAAAATACTAATTGGATTTTTACGTTTAGTGAGGTGGCCGAATCTCGTTTTCATAACGCTTACACAATTGCTGTTTGAGTATTGTATTTACGCGCGTATTTTTGTAGAAGATCCCCATCATTTTAAAGGCTTTATTTTGTTGCTGTTGGCTTCTGTTTTGATTGCTGCAGCAGGTTATATCATTAACGACTATTTTGATTTGAATATTGATCAAATCAATAAACCCAGTAAAGTAGTTGTTAATTCTGTGATTAACCGAAGATGGGTCATCTTCTGGCATATGTGCTTAAGTTTGTTAGGTATTTATTGTACAATTTTCGCACTTCCCCTAGCACAATTTTGGCATTTAATCTTGGCCAATATGTTCAGCGTTGTTTTTTTATGGATCTATTCTACTTCGTTGAAAAAACAATTGTTGATTGGAAATATTCTAATCTCCTTGCTTACCGCTTGGGTAATTGGGATCCTCTATTTCTCAAAATATCCATTATCAAATTTTTCAAACTCCGAAAACTCTTATCAGCAAAATGTTCGTTTTTTTCGACTCTCGGTTTTGTACGCTGCTTTTGCATTTATTATTTCACTCATTCGCGAAGTAATTAAAGATATGGAGGATGTGGAAGGCGACAGAAAATATGGCTGTAGAACTATGCCAATTGTTTGGGGTATTAACGTAAGTAAAGTATTCGTGTCAGTATGGTTGATCGTACTGATGGCAACCCTAGTGATTCTTCAATTATATGTAATACAACTAGGATGGTGGTTGAGTGTTTTGTATTGTATTATTTTAATACTGTCACCTTTATTTTATGTTTTTAAAAAATTATATCGGGCTCAAACTGCATCTGATTTCCATCACTTGAGTGTTGTAATTAAAGTAGTGATGTTGAGCGGAATACTTTCTATGCTATTCTTTCGATTTTATCAATAACCCTTATCTACATTTCATGAATGATTTTATTTTGGCCTCGCAGTCGCCACGTCGCAAACAGATTCTGGAATGGGCGGAATTGGATTTCGAAGTGATTGTAAAATCAACCGATGAAAAGTATCCCGACAACCTTGCCATTGAGCAAATTCCAATATATATAGCTCAGCAAAAAGCAATAGCAGTTCAAAAATATATTCAAACTGCTTACCATCAACAATATTCAAAAAAACCGATACTCGCTGCAGACACAATTGTGGTACTCGATGGGAAAATTATCGGTAAACCCTCCGACAGAGAAAATGCAATTGAAATTCTAGAAATGCTTTCCGGTAGAACACATCAGGTAATTACCGGTGTAGTATTACTAAATGCAAAAGCTGATATCGCTTTTTCTGATATCACAGAAGTGCTATTTAACCAACTCAGTAGATCGCAAATTGAATTTTATGTTGATAAGTATCAGCCCTATGATAAGGCAGGCGCTTATGCGATTCAGGAATGGATTGGAGTAGTGGGTATTGCTTCAATAAAAGGTGATTTCTATAATGTGATGGGTTTGCCGATCAGCAGATTGATCAAGGAGCTTGAATTTTTTTAGTGGAAGCTTTTGATGTTTTAGGGTAGTTTTTGGTAAAGGAGTTTAACTTTTCTTTGTTAAGCTTTTTTATGAACGAACAACTTTTACAATTTATTTGGCAGGGACGGTATTTCCGGGTGGCGCCATATTTTACTACAAAGGGAGCGTATCTTGATATACTTTATCAAGGAGATCTAAACACAAATCAAGGGCCTGATTTTTTAAATGCAAGGATCAAAATAAACAAAACAATCCTGATTGGGAATATCGAATTACATATTCGAGCTTCTGATTGGCATAGGCATTTACATGAAGCCGACCCTAATTTTCGAAATATTATTTTGCATGTCATTTGGGAAAATGACGGTTATGTAAAAGATGCTACTGGATTTGAGTTGCCGGCTTTTTGTCTCCAACCCTATGTTTCCAATTTACTGTTGGAACAGTACAGGAGTTTGATGAAAAATCAGCAGTTTAATAAACCCTGTCAACAAAACTTACCTACCATCAATCATCTTCAATGGATCTCCTGGAAAGACAGATTATTGGCTGAAAGATTAGAAAGGCGTGCAGACAAAATTTATAAACTTTTATTAGAGACTAAACAAGATTGGGAAACTGTATTTTGGTGGTTATTATCAGAAAATTTTGGATTAAAAATTAATGGACTCTTATTTGAGTCTGTTGCTAAATCCATAAATATTAAAATTCTGGCAAAACATAAAAATCAGATTCAGCAACTGGAAGCACTGTTATTGGGGCAGGCAAATTTGCTAAATGGTAATTATGATGATAAGTATGCAATTCTATTACAAAAGGAATATCGTTTTTTGAAAAATAAATATAAGTTGTCCACTTTAATTATTCGGCCTGCATTTTTAAGAATGCGCCCAGCATCTTTTCCGAGTTTAAGAATTGCACAATTGGCCATGCTGATTCATAAAACAGATCATTTATTTGCATTGGTAAAAAATTGTAAAGAATTATCTTCCATTCGAAAAACATTTGCAGTTCATCCTAACGATTATTGGCTGTATCATTATCGGATTAATGAGTTAGCAGCGCATAAGGAAAAATATCTTGGGATACAGATGATCAATTCAATAATCATCAATACGATTGTGCCTGTATTATTTGCTTATGGTGCAATGATGAAGGAACCCGATCTACAAGAAAAAGCAATCAACTGGTTATTTGAAATTAGTGCAGAAAAAAATCGAGTAACAAACGAATGGGAATCGTATAAAATATTGAATCGAACAGCATTTGATTCGCAAGCCCTTTTGGAATTGTCTCAAATGTATTGCAATAAAAAACGTTGTTTAGATTGCACAATAGGTACTAAAATTTTGTTGAATTATATTTAACAGACCCCCTTGCTTTTATGCAAAAGGGTCTGTTAAAAGATTTACCAATTAAATGCCATATCTAGTTCAATATCAGGGTGGAGGCTTCTTTCAACTGGGCAGGTTCTGGCTGTTTTTTCTAATATTTCTTTTTGTTTGGGATCTAAATTTAAATGGGTAGGAAAAAATACGTGTACAACTAATTTCCCAATACGGCGAGGGTCAGAAACCATGATCTTAGTTACATCTACCCTTGTTCCATCCAAAAGAAGGTTCATCGTATTTGCTTTAATAGCCATTGTGGTAATCATACAGGTACCTAGCGCAGTTGCCATCAAATCAGTGGGCGAGAATCGTTCTCCTTTTCCTTGGTTATCAGATGGGGCGTCTGTTTCAATTTCTGTATTACTTTGCAAATGAAGGGCACTGGTTCTTAGTCCACCTTTATAAATAATTTGTGAAGTCATTGCATCAATTTTGCCCTAAATTTACTGCATCAAACCATTAGATGTGAAGCAAGTCTTTTTAATTTTATCAATATTTTGTACTTTATCTGTTTTTGCTCAACAGAAACAGCCTGGTACTCCTTTTTCAGATAAAGCGCGGAAAAAAGCAGAAAAAAAGGAAAGGATTAATCAACTAATCAAGCAGGAAGAA
>JAYUFN010000124.1:0-6089 GCA_043738705.1 Bacteroidota bacterium | reverse complement strand
GGATTTTGAAATAGACGAAGAATTTGAAAACAACCCGTTTGTTTTCGGGCCTATAGCTCAGTTGGATAGAGCACCTGGGCATGATCCAGGGACCCCCTGATTATGAGTCAGGTGCTCTAACCAACTGAGCTATAGGCCCGAAAACAAACGGGTTGTTTTCAAATTCTTCGTCTATTTCAAAATCCGCTCATCTGTCTGAACGGCTATTTTCTGCTTGATGGGCGGCAAAAATAGGTAATTAAAGGATATTTTATAAAGAACTAATTTCTCTTTTTTACATCTTCTTATTCTAATCCTTTCATATACTCAGCTATTAACTAGCAAGATTAAACCTATCAAAAGTATTACAGATCTATTGCAAATGCATGGATTCTCCGTTCATCCTCCGTTCATCCTCCGTTCATCCTTCGTTCATCCTTCGTTCATCCTTCGTTCACCATCCGTCTTTTTTGGTTCTTAATTTTTGCAAATGCTGCTTAACGTCTTTTATTTCCGCTAAATCTTCGCCGATCGCCCCCTACCCCACCTGAACGAACTGGTCTTGGATTATATGCCGGTGTTTCTCCAAACTGCTCAGGTACCTGGGCCTTGGTAACAGACTTTTCAAGTAACGTCTCTATCGCAGCAAATTTTTGCTGCTCTTTTTCTGTTACAAAAGTATAAGCTGTGCCCTCACTCGATGCCCTGGCTGTTCTTCCAATTCGATGCACATAATCTTCGCCATCATTCGGCACATCATAGTTAATTACCAAATCAATATCTTCAATATCAATACCCCTACTCAAAATGTCGGTGGCCACTAAAACCTTTAATTTCTTATTCCTAAAATCTAGCAACACTTGCTCACGTTTAGTTTGATCTAAATCGGAATGTATTTCTTCTACCGAAAGCTTTGCACGCTTCAATTCCTGCGTGAGCTGTTTTACATTTTGCTTCTTTGAACAAAACACAATCACACTTTGAAAATCTTTTAAATGCAATATATATTTCACCAACGGAATCTTCTGCGGCTCATAAACAATAAAGGCTTCCTGCACAATTTTTTCTGGTGGCTTTGAAATGGCAATATTTACTTCCAACGGATTTACCAAAATTTTTCTGGCCATCTCTCGCATCTTCATTGGCATCGTTGCAGAAAATAATAAGTTCTGTCGCTGCTTAGGAAGAAACGAAATGATCTTCATAATGTCATCGTGAAAACCCATGTCCAACATCCTATCCGCTTCATCCAATATCAAATATTTTAATCCCTGCAATTTTACATAGCCCATATTTAAATGCGCAATCATCCTGCCTGGCGTACAAATCACTACGTCACAACCATGACTCAATGCCTTCTTTTCAATCGCAAAAGAATTCCCATCGCCCCCACCATATACTGCAATTGAACTAATAGATGTAAAATAGGAAATGCCCTCCATGGCTTGCGCTATCTGCACCGCCAACTCTCGGGTAGGCACTACCACCATTGCATTAATATGATGTGCATCGTGCGGAATGGTGATCAATTTATTCATCAACGGTAGCAGAAAAGCTGCTGTTTTTCCAGTGCCCGTTTGCGCACTTACTATCAAATCTTTCCCATCTAAAATGGGTTGCATCACCATCTCTTGTACCGGTGTAGCTGTGGTATAACCCATTGCATCAATACCTTCCATCAACCTTGCGTCAAGTCCGAATTCACTAAAATTCAAAATACTATTTGTTTTAATCAAAAATCTATTCCGGTAAAGATAGGTTGATAACAGTTGATGGTGTTATTTATATAAGATCCTGTGTTCAATTACAGCAAACCATGCAACCATTTTATGATATGGCAAAAATAACGCGCGGGTATTTTATTTCTTAGTCAATGGCGCTTTCAACCAAAAAAATAAACGGGATATTACTCAGTGGGGTTTAATATTTTTTCATTTCGTCCATTAAAAAACCAACCACATTCGCATATTTCAGTTTTACATCATTAACCATTCCGTCAAGCTGATCAAGGTTCTCCAGCTTTTTTGCATTCATTTCGATCTTGCCTACCAGTAAACGCAAGTCCTCTACATTGATCACCGATAAGGATGATTTTGCATAGTGTGCAGATTTAGATAGCGCATCCCAATCACCAGCCACATACGCAGCTTCTATCTGCTGAATCGTTTCTGGCATTGAATCCAGAAACATTTGAATGATTGTTTTTTTATACTCCGAATCGCTCTCCGATAATTCGTTGAGCATTGTAAGATCAACCATTGGTTTATCCATGTGCGTGTCTTCTTTAATTTCTGGTACAGAAATAGTTGCCGATACTCTTTCTATCAATACTTCATGAAGCGTTTTATATAATGCGTCTAACCCAAATGGTTTTGCTAAAGAACCATTCATTCCAATATCTGCAAATTTATTGCTTTCATCTTTGCTGCTCCATCCTGTCATCGCTATAATCGGGATCTGCAACTTTAAAGTCTGCCTAATATAATGAGTAGCTTCAAATCCATCCATTTCGGGCATATTTATGTCCATCATAATTAGGTCGTATTTGCCCATCATCAATAGTTCAATAGCTTCCTTTCCATTTCCAGCAATATCAAATTCAGCACCGGCAGCCTGCATAGAATGCGCAATGAGTTTCTGATTCACAAAATCATCTTCTGCAATCAAAACACGTTTCCCTTTTAAAAAGTCATTCTTCATTCTAAATTTATTTTCAGATCAGCTGTAAATTAAATAATTAACACCCCATTTCACTGTATTAAATGTAATTAATTGCTAAATGAACATCTTTTGCTAATTTTTAACCAGTCTGTGCACTCATTTCTACTATTTTTGCGGCTCGTACTGCGGAAACGCGTCATTAAAGGAAACAAATGAAAAAGACTTTATTACTGCTTTTAGGAATAACTGGAGGGCTCTTAATTCAGGCCCAAAGCATAAATCCTATTCAACCAAAGAAAGACTGGACTAAGGTAGACTTATCTAGTCGTCCTGCTGATCATTTTATGATACAATACGGATCAGATGCATGGACCGGCAGACCAGATAGTGTTAGAACTGGAGGGTTCAGTAGGCATTTTAACGTGTATTTTATGATGGACAAGCCCTTTAAAACCAATCCACATTATAGTGTAGGGCTTGGTGCTGGCCTTGGTACTAGTAATATGTTCTTTAAAAATACCGATGTAAATATCAAATCTCAAACATCGAAACTTCCTTTTACCAATGTGGACAGTGCCGATCATTTCAAAAAATTTAAACTAACTACTTTCTTGTTAGAAATTCCTATTGAATTAAGGTATTATTCCAATCCCGAAAACCCGATGAAGTCATGGAAATATGCAGTTGGCGCAAAAGTGGGAACCCTTATCAAAACTTATACCAAGGGCAAAAATTTAGTTAGTAAAACTGGTACTACTTACTATGGATCTAATTATGTGCAAAAAGAGCAAATGAAAAGATTTATGAACGGAACCAGCTTGGCGCTTACCGGTAGAGTTGGTTATGGCATTGTTTCGGTTGATGCTGCTTATTATGTTTTGGGTGTATTAAAAGACGGATCAGGACCTGTGATGAACAGGGTTTCTTTTGGCATCACCATCAGTGGATTATAATTAATTCGAAATAAATTTTTTAAAAGAGGCTCTAAGGGGTCTCTTTTGTTTTTTACAACCGCCTAGATTAAAGTTAACTTTGCTAAAATTTATATACAGTTGATCGAGAAAAAACAAGCATATACTGGAGTAGAAACAGCCGTTTTAGTGGGCCTAATTCAGCAGGAGCATACACAAGAACTAGTTACAGAATGGCTTGACGAATTGGCATTTTTAGCCGAAACTGCAGGTGCTACTACCATCAAGCGATTTACACAACGCTTACCTCGACCTGATAGCAAAACTTTTGTTGGTAAGGGTAAGCTAGCAGAAATTAAAGACTACTGCAGCGGCAAGAATGTAACACTAGTAATTTTTGACGACGAATTAACTGGATCACAATTATTGAATATCGAAAAAGAAGTGGGCGTTAAAATCATCGATCGAAGTGATTTGATTCTCGATATTTTTGCGGCTAGAGCTAGAACTGCACAGGCTAAAGTTCAGGTAGAGCTTGCTCAATATCAATATTTACTGCCGCGCTTAAAAGGAATGTGGACGCACTTGGAACGTCAGGGAGGAGGCATCGGATCGAGAGGACCTGGAGAGACCGAGATCGAGACTGACCGTCGTATTGTGAAGGATAAGATCTCCTTGTTGCGCAAGCGTTTGGGTGAGATCGACAAACAGGCATTTACGCAACGTAAAGAGCGCGGCGAATTTATTCGTGTGGCATTGGTTGGATATACCAATGTAGGAAAGAGCACACTTATGACGCTTTTGAGTAAGAGCGATGTGTTTGTAGAAAACAAATTATTTGCAACACTAGATACCACTACACGCAAAGTGGTTTTTGAGAATATGCCATTTTTATTGAGCGACACAGTAGGCTTTATTCGGAAGCTCCCACACCACTTAGTGGAGAGTTTTAAGAGCACGCTTGATGAAGTAAGAGAGGCAGATATTTTATTGCATGTAGTGGATATTTCGCATGCCCAATATGAGGATCAAATTGGTGTGGTAAACAAGACGCTGCAGGAACTTAAAGCCTTTGACAAACCCATTTTAACGGTGTTTAATAAAATGGATATGTACGAGGAAAGGAATTTCGACGATTGGTTAGAAGATACTGTGAAGCAAGAGTTATTGCACGATTTGAAAGAGAAGTGGAATCGAGTAACAGAGCATAATGCGGTATTTGTTTCGGCAGTAGAAAAACAAAATATAGATGAGTTGAAAGAAATGATGCTAGAGCGAATCAGGATTCAATATAAGATTCGTTACCCCTATAAAACAATGTTATATTAATCTGCTAAGGCCGGTGAAATGGTAGAAAAAAAGTTTACCTGGTATAAGATTGCCGATAGTATAGAAGCCATCGTATGGCAGGGCAATCGGATGGCGATTGTAGAAATTGCTGGCAAAACCATTACTTTATCGCAGTTTCAGGGACAGGTTTATGCCTGTGCACATAAATGTCCGCATGCCGGAGGCACTATGGCTGGCGGCATTATAGATGCCACCGGAAATATAGTTTGTCCCTTGCACCGTTACCGTTTCAAGTTAGAGGATGGCAGAAATACCAGTGGGGAAGGTTATTATTTAAAGACCTATCCTGTTGAAACCCGCGCTGATGGGCTATATCTGGGGATCCAAGTGGGTGGAATCTTTAGTTGGTAAGGATATTTTTTACTGTAAATTTTGTTGAAATGCATTTTTCCCTATTTTTGCTGCCCGTTAAAGAGAAATCGTAATGGTAAATTCCTCCTTAGCTCAGTTGGTTAGAGCATCTGACTGTTAATCAGAGGGTCGTCTGTTCAAGTCAGACAGGGGGAGCTACACTGGACAAGCCATCAGAAATGATGGCTTTTTCTTTGTCTATCAGTGAGTTATGGTAGTTGCACCTTTTTATTTATTTTTATGAAATAAAATATTTGTATGCCTTTTGTATCAGTAACAAGACTTCGTGTAAAATCCATATTTTTTCTAATTCCCTTCATGAGAGCAAATGAAGCCTCTGTCAAAGAAATAAAAGCATCAGTAGGGCTTTTGAAAGGCAAAGAATTAATTGATAAAAAACTAACCTTTTGGACAATTACAATATGGGAGAATGAAGAATCGATGAAAGGATTTAGAGGTTCGTTATCACACAGAAATGCTATGCAGTATCTTCCCAAATGGTGTGATGAAGCATCTTACCATCATTGGGTTCAAGAAGACAATGTATTTCCAACCTGGGACACCGTATCTGAAAAACTATATTCACAAGGGAGATTGAGTAAAGTAAGAAATCCATCAAAAGCACAAGTCGAAAATCAATTTCCACCAATTAAATGGACTAAAACTGAAAGAAGATTAAAATGAAAAACTTTGATTTTTCAATTAGGTCAACCCTTTAACTTCCTGATAGTCACATATTCAATCATCGCATTATAGTTGCATCTTTCGAGGAAAAGGGGAGCTTGATAATCAAGGGTTTAAGAAGGTAAAATTTCTTAAACCCTTTTTTCTTGCAAA
>JAYUFN010000123.1:0-2174 GCA_043738705.1 Bacteroidota bacterium | reverse complement strand
CATTTGCTTTTAAAATAGCAAGCTTTGTATGATTCCACCAATCCATTGGATTTTGTTCAGCCCACCCTTTATTTATTGATAAAATTGTTGTTTCTGTTTCAGGATATTGAACGTTGCAAACCGTTTGTTGTGTTTGTGCATCTATGATGGCAACTTTGATAGATGAGGTTCCAATATCAATTCCTAATAATAGCATGATAGATCAATGGCAGCATTAAAATAATAACGTAAATGTTGTATTTATATATTACTAGAACAACCGCTATTTTTATAAGAAAATATGCTATCTTATCACATTAATAAGCAATAACCTATTTTTATTGATCAGATAACGTCTATTCGAAATGAAGACACTTGTACAGAAAATTTATATTGAACCGCATAATAGTTTTGCTTTTAGATTGTATCGAACACCCGATTTTGAAACTAACTGGCATATTCATGAAGAGTTTGAGCTTATTTTGATCACAGAAGGTTCTGGAACTGTGATGATTGGTGATTATGTTGGTGATTATTTTGCTGGTGATCTTTATTTTATTGCGGCAAATTTGCCCCATTGGTTTAGAAAGTCAGATGCAAAGATGATTGGCGCTGCAAAAGTGATGCATGCAAAGCCTGATTTATTCAACGATTTTCTGCAACAATTTCCTGAAATGAAAAATATTCAATCACTACTATTGAAAAAAGATGCAGTGAGAATTGAAAAGAAATTAAAGACTGATATTATCAACTTATTAGCCCAAATTGAATCACAGAAAGGATTTCAGAGACTTTTGCCATTATTTCAAATTTTGAATGGACTAGGAAACTCTAAAAATTTAATTCTACTTACGCAAGATTTTATTTCACTTAACAATAATATCAACCCTTTCATTGAAAAGATCATCGACTATAGTTTTAAGCATTTTCTTGAACCAATCACCTTAGCTCAGGTATCTTCGGTATTAGAAATGAGTGTGCCTAATTTTTGTAGATTCTTCAAAAGAAATATTAAAAAAAGTTATTTCAATTTTTTACAGGAACTGCGAATAGGCCATGCTTGTAAATTATTGAACAGCACAAAAAAACCAATATTAGAAATTTGTTATGAAAGTGGTTATAACAGTTGGGCGCATTTTAGTAAGCAATTTAAACAAGTTAAAAGCACAACCCCCTCTATGTACCGAAAGCAATTTGAAGGCAATAATTAATACTATTATCCCTTAATTTTTTGTTGGATGATCGTCTGTAATTCTTTTGCATTGGTTACTCCAGACTTACGCCAAAGGATTTGGCCATTTTGAAAAAGTATTAAAGTGGGCACTCCTTGAATTTGATATGTTTGTGCAGCCTGCGGACTTTTATCCACATCAATCTTAATAATTGTTACCGTATCCTTTACTTCCAATTTTAAATCTTTCAAAATAGGAGCCATCATTTTACAAGGACCACACCATTCGGCTGAAAAATCTACCAGCACTGGTTTTTGTCCGTTAATCAAATCCTGAAAACTATTGTTGTTCTGCATGTTTTTCTTTTTTAAAGAGTCCAAATAATAAAGCCCCCATTAAAGCAAAATAACTACTGCTTCTGATTGGGGAGGAAGTAATCATACAGGTTCCTGAACTACATCCTATATTTTTCCAATAAAGCCAACCCGAAATTGCACCTACTATGGCTCCCAAAACATATAAACGATTTTCTTTAAAGAACTTCTTCATACACTATTTCTTTTACTGGTAAATCAGTTTTTGTTGTCTGAATTGTTGTATTACAACCTCCTATCCCACAGCATCCAATATTTGCAACTGCCATACCGGAAAGTAAAAGACCGGCAATTGCATACATAAATTCCTCTGCCTGTAACCCTTGTATAATTATAACTATACCAAGTATCAACCTCAAAGCCCGCATGAAATTCCAATTACTAAATGTGTTTTTCATGTTACAAATTTACAAATAAGAATAGCAGTTCCAAGTAACCTTTGTCACATTGCAAATACATCAGTAAAATGTTGTTTATTTGTCCAAAACCAAACTATGAATTATCAGGAATTGGTAGATAACCATACTGACAAACTGATCGAGCAGTTACTTGGCCATATCTTAACACAGGATATGGTTGAAATCCACTTTGATTTTATGGATGCGGATCAGTGGTCAGTAATAAGTATGCATCAGTACGAAGAAGACTT
>JAYUFN010000122.1:0-2179 GCA_043738705.1 Bacteroidota bacterium | reverse complement strand
CTCCAACGCACAAAGAGTTTTCCTTTGTGGTACTGCTCAACAATTCTTTTGCTGAGTGAAAGCCCCAATCCCCATCCCCTTTTCTTGGTGGTGAAACCTGGTCGAAATACCTTCTTCAGGTTTGCAGCCAAAATGCCTTTTCCATTGTCGGTTACATCAACTTTTATATCATGACTCGATAATTGCGCATGAATGCTGATGAGTCCTTGACCATCAATGGCATCCAATGCATTTCGGATCAGGTTTTCCATTACCCAATCAAATAATGGGGCAGAGATCATTACCGAAATATGCGCTAATTCTGTGGTATCGCATTCAAAATTTACGGAACCCCCAGCCCGCTTTTTCATATAATTCAGTATATGATTAATTTGCTCCGAAAGATTGGCTTCCTCTAGTTTTGGCTGACTACCAATTTTTCCAAAACGATCGGTAATTAATTGTAAACGCTTCACATCTTTGGCAATTTCTGGAACGATCTTTTCATTTCCCTGATTTTCTTTGAGAATTTCTAACCAGCCCTCCAAACTACTTACAGGCGTTCCTAATTGATGTGCCGTTTCTTTTGCAAGGGATGCCCATAGTTGATTTTGACCGCTCTTATAGTTTGTTTGAAGCACCACAATTGCGATAATAATAAAAAGTGCCACTACAAACAACTGTATAATAGGGTTGAGCTTGGTTTCTTTTAAAAGCCTGCTTTCGCCATAATAATATTTATTGGCAGAATACGGATTTTCAGAAAGTATGCTCACCACTGGTGTTTGATTAAACCGTTTAAATTGGCTTAGTTTATTCTTTAAATAATTCGGATCGGCTTTTACTGCATTGGAATCAAGATTTAAAAAATTTCCTGTAATAATGTCTTTTTCTGTTGTTTCAATAATGGGAATCTGGTCGTTTTCAGTAATTATTTTTGAAGCCAAATTAATGCTAACGGTATCCGAAGAAAACAAAATAGTTCTTTGTGCTTCAACCCAAGCTGCAACATTTTTTCGTTCTTCCTTTGCAATCTTCCCGGCCAGGTATTGCGAATAAACAATGGTGCCGCTCACAATTAAAACAGCTATTATTACCATTAAACTTTTCCAATTCATCCAAGTTCCAATCATGAATCTAAAGTACGGCAATTTACTTAGCCTACATCCTGATCATCATTCAATAAAATAGCGAGCACAAAAAAGGCCGTCTGGATAGACGGCCCCAAATATTCTATTTAGTAAAGACTAACTAAATAAACCGCCCTTTTTCAAAGTCTTTACATTTTCACCAATCTTGAATCCATTGTTATAGATCTCTATTTTGTAGTCTCCTTCTACATATTTATCAGTTTTCTTCCAGTAGAAACTAACTGGAGGAATTGGCTTGCCCTGCTCAAAGCTCACAGACACTTTATTAGTGTATCCTTTCTCACCCTCTTCTCGTGTTGTAAAGTTTCCTCCCTCGTTAAATATCTTACCATCTGGCCCGGTAATCACTACATAAAAATCTTTTGAACCGGTTGCTGTAACCCTACTAGCTTCTACATTAAAAACAACACGCATAAAATCAGCTCGCTTTGCAGTAGTAGTTTCTTTTTCCTTACCACTGCTTTTTAAATTAATCGCAATAATGCCAATATTAGACGCGTGCATGGTGGATGCTACATCCACTTTATCCGCAAGCTGTTGTTTCTCTGTGGCAGTCTTGGTAAGATTTTGCTCCAGGTTTTGTTTATCAGAAGTTAGTTGTGTTTTTTCCGTATTCAATTGTTGGTTGCTAGTTGTTAACTGCTGGTTTTCGCCCTTTAATTTTTCAAGCTCAACAAATAAACCGTTGATTTTGCCATTCAACTCACTAATCATATTCTTTGCATCTGTTAACTCTGCAGCTGTTGCATTTTTCTTACGTAAAATAATTCCGATATTACCTTTTAACTTTTGAATTTCGGTGCCCTTATCAGCTAGTGAACCAGTTAGCTGAAGATTATTTTGTGTTAAAGAATCTGCTTTTGCAGAAACCATTGTATACTCTGCCTGAATCGCATTGCGGGCACTATCCACATTGCTGATTTTTGTTTCAAGCTGCGTAACAGTTTCCTTGGTTTTACTCTTATCATAAAAAATATATCCCCAAGTAACAATCAATGCGGTAATTAAAATACCATAAATCAGTTTGCGATTATCATTCCCCTGGGGTG
>JAYUFN010000121.1:0-6106 GCA_043738705.1 Bacteroidota bacterium | reverse complement strand
TTTTCGCTAGTTATGTTATTAAAAATGAACTGAAAGCTAGCACTGTAAAAAGTGGGATAGAATATATGGTTTGGTTAACCGAATGGTACCGTGCTAATAGTGGCGGTAAGGGGATTGGTTTCTTTCAAATTGGAGGTGGTATCGCTGGCGACTTCCCGATTTGTGTAGTTCCAATGATGTATCAGGATCTGGAATGGCATGATGTTCCTTTCTGGAGCTACTTTTGCCAGATAAGTGATTCAACTACTTCTTACGGTTCTTACTCAGGTGCTGTTCCTAACGAAAAAATAACCTGGGGAAAATTAGCTATTCATACACCAAAGTATATAGTTGAAAGTGATGCTACAATCGTAGTTCCGTTAATTTTTGCTTATCTCCTAGGCTGGTAAAAGTCGAAAAAAATTAAAAAGTCAAAAAAATCAAGATAACTACGCATAAAAAAAGTCAAAATTAAAAACAGTATATTTTTTTAATTTTGACTTTTCATTTTTGAATTATTTTTTCTACCTCCCTGGCATATTCAACTTCAAGTCTCTCTTCAGCATTTCAGTTCTATTTGCAATATCCCAAGCGGTGTAGAAAATCATCAGATCTCTTTTTTGCATTAGGTCGAAATTTATTTTTTCGATAGTATCGGTTGGTTTATGGTAATCGGCTAACAGCATGCCATCATAAAAGAATAAAATTGGAACTCCCTTCTTAGCAAAATTATAATGATCACTTCTGTAATAAATAAAATTCTTATCGCTTGGGTCATCGTATTTATAATCGAGTGTAATATTGCTTGAACCCTTATTAGCGGCTTCGTTGATAATTGGTAAATCTGTACTCAGTTTATCGTGACCGATTACATACACATAATTTAACGAATCTGCTGTTTTGCGTTCTGTATCTACTCGGCCTACCATATCAATATTTAAATCAGCAGTGGTTTTGTCCATTGGATAAATGGGATGCTCAGAATAATAATCAGATCCCAATAGCCCCTTTTCTTCACCACTAACGGTCATAAAAACAATATTTCTTTTGGGAGCTACGCCTTTTTTTGCAGCGGCAGTAAATGCTTCTGCAATCTGCATTACACTAGCTGTTCCAGATCCGTCATCATCAGCACCATACCAAATCACATCATCTCTTTTTCCAAGATGATCATAGTGACCGGTTACCATCAGGTACTCATCCTTCTTTTCAGATCCTGGAAGAATGGCAATTATATTGCTACTCTCAAGTGTGTTAACTACTTTATTTGCTATTATCTTAATCTCAGAAAAGTAATCGATTTTCTTTAGTTGTTTAATATCAGCAACGCTTAGTTTAGTAGTTCGCCCTGTTATTGAAGATGCTACATCAAGAGAGACTGTTGCCATGAGGAAACCATTGCTCTCGCTGCGTTTGATATACATGCCACCCTTAATAGTGGTTGCTTGCGTACGAGGAAAATTAGATGAAATTACCAATAAACCAGCGGCTCCTTTAGCTATAGCTATTTTCATTTTTGCAAAATTAGACGCAGGATTTGCATTCATTGCTCTTGTTCCACCTTGCATTGAAATAGGACCAGCTTCATTTCCTTCTAAAACAAAAACCAGTTTGCCTTTCACATCAAGAGTTGCATAATCGTTGATTTGTTTTGAAGAATCTACGATACCGTATCCAGCAAAAATAGATTTTTCATACGCCCATTCGCCATTAGCAATAGTTTGTAATGAAAATGAAAAATCCTTATCCCATTCAAAATTGCGACCATTCACAACAATTTTTCTGGTAGTTAATTCATCTTGATAAACGGGATATAATTGTTGATAGCTTTCGCCATTTCCTGGCTTCAATCCCATTTTTTTAAATTGCGATTCTATGTAGACGGCAGCCTTCTTTTGTCCGGGGCTAGCTGTTTCACGGCCTTCCATTTCAGCCGAAGCGATGATTGTTAATTTATCTTTTAATCCTTGTTGCGTGATGTTTCTGCCATATTTAATCAGATCAGCACTTGTTTGAGCAAAAGCCATACTGCCTAGTAAGGGCAGGCATAGTACCATTAATTTTTTCATGTGTTTGGTTTTAGTTAAGAGCAGGCAATTTTATTAACCCTTGTGGCATGACGCCCACCTTCAAAAGCAGTATTCATAAAAGTCTCAATCATTTGCTGAGCTGTATAAAATGAAACAAATCTTGCGGGTATGCATATAATATTCGCATCGTTATGTTGACGAACCAATAATGCTACATCGTTCTGCCAGCATAGGCCTGCACGAATGGATGCATGCTTATTTGCTGTGATAGCTACTCCATTGGCGCTCCCGCAAAGGAGGATTCCAAAAGCTACTTCTTTATTTTCAACAGCATCAGAAACTGCATGGGCATAATCTGGATAATCAACTGAGTCGTAATTAAAGGGGCCGAAATCTTTTAACTCATATCCTTTATCTGTTAACCATTTAACCAGTTGTGCTTTATACTCCAAGCCAGCATGATCACTACCAATTGCAATGGGTTTAGTGTTATCGAATGCAAATGACATCTCTATAATTTTAATGTATGAAGATAAAAATTTGGTAATACAACTATTTCAAAATTTTCATTTTAACCATTTCGATTCTGGTATCGCTTACCGCAACGATATCGAACCTGTAATGCCCAATGATAATGGTTTCTTTTAACTTGGGAATGGTTTCGTGTTCATTGATAATGTATCCGCTTAATGTTTCCGAATCAGCAACTGCAAAATCCATTTTGTATTTTTCGTTAAGGTAATCCAGCTCAAGACGACCACTAAACATGAATTCGTCTTCTGTCAATTGTTTTTCTTCAAATTCAGCCACATCGTACTCGTCATGAATTTCTCCAAAAATTTCTTCTAGTACGTCTTCCATGGTTACAATTCCCGCCGTTCCCCCAAATTCATCTACTACCCAGGCAATACTTCTGCGTTCTTTGGTGAACTTATTGATCAGGTCTGTAGCGCTCATGCTTTCTGGTATCGCCATCATCGGATGCATAATGGATTTTATAGAATCTGGTTTCTGAAAAAGATCTAGTTGGTGAACATATCCTAAAACATTATCAATATTTTCATCATATACAACCAATTTGCTCAATTGAGTGCTGATGAAATGTTCTTTTAGTACTTCAATTGAAGTGCTAATGTCAATTCCTTCAATCTCTGTTCTTGGAACTAGGCATTGACGAATTTTTACCAATGGCAAACTCAATGCATTTTCAAACAATTCGGTGTTGAGCTCAGGATTGTCTTCGTCTTGTTCTTTTGTTTGCTGGAAAAAATGTTCGAGGTCTACTTTATTGAAGGCTTCATTTTTATTACTAATGCGTAAGTTAAAAACATATTTCAAAATCCACTGCGACATATTTACAAACAAATTTGCTACTGGCTCAAATAGCGTATAAAAGAAATGTGCGATTGGTGCAAAGAAGCTTAGTAAACTATCGTTTTTGGCTTTGAATATCGCTTTAGGTATAAATTCTCCCAACACCAAAACCACAATTGTAGAAATGAAAGTATCAACCAGTAATTGAACAATTCCATTACTGATGTTAATAGGTCTCCATGCAATCGATTTTAATAATTCGTCGAATAGCAACCCATATATTACCAGAAAAATATTCAGGCCAATTAAGCAGGAGCCAATGAATTTGGCCGGACTTTCCATAAAGTTTCCAAGGATCAAACCACTCTTTTTGCCTTGCTTTTTTTTGAGCTCGATGCTTAGCCGGTTAGCGCTAACAAAAGCAATTTCATAGCCTGCAAAAAAACCGATCATCACTAGGGTACCAATGATGGAAAGGAGCATATACAGTTCGGACATGGCGGAAAAATAGGATTATTTTTTTGTACTGCAAAGCTAGGGAACACCTGAAACTAAAAGAACCTCCGAGGAATCGGAGGTTCGGGCTGTTAAAGTAACAACATGAGAACCAACTTTTACTGACTAAAGGCTAAATACATACAATTTTTATTTAAAGTCAACTGTGCAATTCTGGCACTTGATATCTAATTTTGCTCCTTTACCGTCGCCAACAGTGGCTGTAAAATGATGATCGGCGTCGCTGCGTTCCTCGAATAAAGTTTTTCCTATTGATCGGTTGATGGAACGGAGTTGACTATTTATTTTTTCTTCGCTTGAATTTGATTTTGCTTCCTCTTTGTCTGCAACTAATTTCTTTTCGAAATTTGCATATATGGTACTATATGCGCCAAGATAAATAACTGTGTAATTTTTTACATTATGCATTGGGAGCCTGATATCAGCGTATTTATTGTTAATCTTAATAGATTCTAAACCGGCAGCAATATTTCTGATTTTTAAATCAGCATTGGTTCCGTCAATTTCCATAGAACTATTTAGTTTGGTGATACGAAGATTTCCATAGTTTTTTCGACATAGCATGGTTCCTACTTCTTCAATTTCATATTCGTCGTTCGTACTTCTGATAGTAAGTTTCTTAACCGTGCCCACTTCAATGGTAGCATATTTTGTATCTAGATCAAGATCATCTGCATCTTTAGCTATAAAGCGGCCATTGATTAATTCAATTTCTGCAATTTTCAAATTCCCTACTCTTACGTTTGAATATTTTGAACGTAGAGTAAGGTTGTTTATATCCTGTGTTTCAAATCCTCCATTGACAATATCAGCGTTTAACTTGTTTAAATTCCCTGATATCAGCACATCCGAATATTTGCTTTCAATATCAAGTTTATTTTCTTTAGGAATATAAATCGTTAGAGTTTTTTTTGAATTTTCCTGTTTTGAAATGGTTAAGCCATCTGTATTGTAGATCGCAATGTTTTCATGAGTGCCACTCCAAGAAAAACTATTCCCATTAATATTGTAAGTACCACCTCCTGTAGTTCCGGATTTAATTTTTACAGAACTATTGGATGAACGAAGGGTAAGATTCATTTTTTCGAACCATTCATCATCGGTTAATTTTCCTCCATCACCTTCATAATATACTGTTGTAACCATTTTAACTTTTGGCTGATCCCAAACTTTTATTTCCAATTGTCGGTTGCTGTTTTCTATATAGATATCTGCTGTTTTGTTTGTACTTACTTCAGTGCTAATTTCCTTTGATTTTAAATCTTTCGGATCAATTTTTTTATTGAAATCAGATGCTATCTGAGTGATGCGGGATTGAATATAGTTGTGTTCTACTTTAACAGGCTCTTGTGCAAATATGCTGCATGTTAAAAAGCCACTTAAAATAGCAAGCGTAATTTTCTTGTTTAGAATAGTTTTCATGTTCAAAATTTTAAAGACTTAAAAAATAGGTTTTTGAAGTATCTACAGCCGCTCTGTTTTGTTGATAGCGACTATTTAGTTTGTGTATTTCAATTTGCAAATGTTTTAGCACATTTAGTTTCTGATGGTATACATTGACTAGTTGATCCAATTTCGAATCGCTTAGGCCATATTTTAAAATGTTGCGCTTGATTACTTTTTCATCCTGCTCCATTTGTTTCATTTGGATTGCGAAATCGTTAAAATATTCAGGCGATTCGGCGAATAAAGGGGTAGTGCTTACTCTGGCTTTCTGTAAATTAATTACCTGCACAAAACTATTTTCCAAAAAATGGAGTTGTTGAAACGCCGATGCTGATATAGGAGTTTCCTGAAGTGCATGCTTTAAAGTTTTGTTGATAGTATTTTTTTTCGAAATATTTTCTGTTATTAACCTGGCATCGGTATTTAGTACGGTAGTTGTATCCACTCTGATTGTGTTGGGAGCAGATATTAATTGGGGTTGCTGTTTAACTAATTCGTTTTGCCCTGTGGTATTTTTTAAAAGGTTTAATAAAAACCATGTTGAGATGCCGGCTATTAATAAAACACTTGCTGCCACAGCCCAGTTTGTATAGGACCAAATGGATGTTTTTTTTGAGTCTGTTGAAATCAAATCTTGAACACCCAGCCATACTCGGTCGCCCGGAATGTCTGCATCCATTTCAGATTGACGCTCTTGTAGATATTTTTTTAACTTATCCATTCAGTGCTATTTGTTTACCAATTCTTTCTTTTAATAATTTTTTGGCTCGATGATACTGCGTTTTACTTGTTGACTCACTAATACCCAATAAGCTAGCAAT
>JAYUFN010000120.1:0-2180 GCA_043738705.1 Bacteroidota bacterium | reverse complement strand
AACTCCTGCAAAAATCAAAACAGGATTGCCCTGGGGATTGGATATATAATTTAGTACAACACCTAATACTAATGCAATACCGATTCCAACCGGAAAGGCAACCGACATACCGGCAATACCAATAGCAGCCACTAATAAAATATTGGCCAAATTAAAAACAATCCCGCCAATCGCAGCAGATTGCAAGTTTCTTGTTTCAGCTTGACTCAAATCATGTAGAAACGACCTTCCATCAGCCCCATTACTCCCGATTGTAAATGCTAATAGGAGTGTAGTGATTAATATACCAACCCCATAATCCCAATATAATAATTCAAAACGCCACTCTTTACTGGTTAGTTTTGTAGTATTTGCCCATGAACCCCAGCAGAGCATGGTTACAACACAAAGCATGATTGCCAAACTGTAATTTTCTACAATAAACATGGTGCATTATTTATTAGAGTAAACAATAAGATCCTTTAATTGAATGCTAGCTATTTTATCAGGATTCAATATTCTGATTTTTACTGTGTGTTTCCCTTCTGCCAATTCGAAGTTGGAATACAATTCATTTCTTCTAAGTTTGAAATTATAAGGCATACTGAATTGTTCTTTTTTGCCATCGATATCCATTTCCACTTTAAATGCATAACTGGAAGTGGCGCCCCACTCATTCGACATGGTTGAATGAATCAGCAAACCATTACCTTCAAATTCAAATTGGTAATTATCTTTCACTTCATCGCTATTCCATCCTAGAGACCTGCGTTGAACAGGATGCATACCAGGAAAGGATTCTTCAAAAGGAACTGGTTTTGGTTGCTGATAAACAAGGGTGATTTTATCTCCATTAACAGACCCGCCATTTCTTAGCAACATTTGAGTAGCGTGCTTGTATCCTAATTCATACATCCTGTTCAAAGAAATATTCGTGTATACAAAATTGCGATCAGCTACAGCCTTTAAATTGTTTTTCCAATAATCTGGGATCTTATCAAACCCTAACATGGCACCAAGTATACCGCCTGCTGTTGATGGGTTGCAATCTGCATCCTGTCCGCATCTGGTAGCCACCTCCACTGTTTTACCAAAATCTCCCTGGCCATATAATAATCCCATCAATACATAGGCACTATTTACTCTTGCACTAATATCGAATGGCATGAAGACGCCTTCAGGGCAAGCGATATCTTCTGTCCATTTTCTCTGAATATCGAACCATGATTTTTTCCAATCATTTGGAAATTGTTGATGCCAATTGATTACATCCTGCATACACTGGCGATACTTGCTTTTCTCAGGAATTGATTTCAATGCTTCTGAAACTATAAAGTTGATATCGTTACTCACAAAAGCCAAACTATACATATTTGCCACATACACACCTCCATAATATCCTTCACCATAGTTCATGATATGTCCAACTTTATCGCAAAGTTTTGATGCCGAATTCCCCATGGCTGGATGCATCAATCCAGCAAAGTCTGCTTCAATTTGAAAATCGATATCATCTGCATGCGTATTATTTTTCCAATTCCCAGATGCAGGTGCTTTCATTCCGTTTAAAATATTGTAGCGACCAGTTTGGTTCGCATGCCATAAGGGATAAGCTGCATTTGCAAATGCATTGGCGAACGAATCAACAGGAGCATCTACTCCATACTTTTCTATTACTTCAACAAAGCTTAGATCCATATAGATATCATCATACAGTCCAGGCTCCAGATCGAAATAACGTTTTACTTGTCCGTCCGGCCAGGTAATTTTTTGATAATCATTGATGAGTGTTCCTAGGTAATGAAATTCATACGGACCACCATAGGTAACCCCAATCGTTTGTCCAGCCCAGCCGCCCTTAATTTTATCCTGTAAACTTGCTTTAGACAAAGTGATGGCTTGATGATCAACAAGAGCTGTATTTTTTTTCACTTGCGCAGTTAACGGCAATGAAATGATGCATAGAAAATAGAATAAGTATTTTTTCATCGATTACATTTTATTATTTGATTTCGTTTCTAAATGGAACAGAAGCTTGTGCTCCCAATCTTGTAACTGAAATAGATGCGGCAGTGATTGCGAATCGGATCGCATCATCCCAATCCTTATCTTCTGTTAGTGCTACAGTTAATGCACCGCAGAAAGTGTCACCAGCTGCAGTAGTATCAACAGCCACAACAGAGGGTGCAGGGATCAGTAGT
>JAYUFN010000119.1:0-6107 GCA_043738705.1 Bacteroidota bacterium | reverse complement strand
GCTAATGGACTGCTCTAAAACTAAAAATGTTTGTTCTTTTTCTATTGCCGTATCCTGCAGAAATGAGGCCTCACCGAAATTCATATCTTCCGAAACTGATATAAGATGCGTCTTATCTCTTAATTGCATCAAACAATAATTTCGGGTGATGCTGTATAGCCAACTCTTAATATAAGCTACCGGATACTTTTGTAATTCAGTTAGGGCTTTTAAAAACACTTGTTGAACTGCATCTTTTGCAGCCTCTTCGTTTTTCAAGTATTTCATAGAAACACCCAAAAGCATTAAAGTGTATCTCTGAAATAAAATACCTAACCATTGGCTATCCTGGTCTCTTTTAAATTTTTCGAGCAGGTCCTGATCACTGATATCTGCGAATGGATCTTTTTGCACAATTTAAATTAAGTATTTATTCATAGATGCCAAGTTTATAAAATTCCATAACTTGAAATAAATTATAACAATGTCTTTTGTTACACCAATTGTATCTGTTGCACCCTTACGAGCGGATTCCAATCATCGATCTGAAATGGTAAGCCAGTTTTTATTTGGCGAAGTAGCAGAGTTAATTGAAACCACTAAAGATTTTTCCAGAATCAGAATCTTGTTCGACGATTATATAGGGTGGTGCCAGAATATTCAGTTAGTGGTAGTTACTGATAAAATGGTTCGTGAAGGCAATAACAGGTTGACTGCTGATCTATTTAATTCAGTGATCTGTAATGAAACGCCAATGCAAATTCCTTTTGGAACCCCATTAAATTTTTTTGAAATGGGGGAGGCCAGGATGGGGAATTTTGAATTTGTTTATCAAGGAAAATCATGGATCCCTGAAGAAGCCCACTTCAACGAAACAACCATTAGGTGGGTAGCAAATCATTTTATGAATACTGCTTATTTATGGGGTGGTAGAACAATTATGGGAATTGATTGTAGCGGACTTACGCAACAAGTATTTCGTTTTTTAGGAATCAATTTGCCTAGAGATGCCCATCAGCAGGCTGTTTTGGGAGATTCAGTTGGTTTTTTGCAGGAGGCTCTTTGTGGTGACTTGGCATTTTTTGATAGCCTAGAAGGGAAAATTAATCATGTAGGGATCCTGTTAAATGCAGAAACTATCATGCATTCTTCTGGAAAAGTAAGGATTGATTATATCGACAATATGGGAATCATTAGCAAAGATTCGGGGGAAAGAACGCACCAGCTTCGGATCATCAAACGCTATTATGTACAATAGAAAAGCAGCCTTAAAGCTGCTTTTCTATTGCGAAATATAGTAAACTAAATGAGGTGTAACGCTTTTGCAAAATAAGTAACGGTACCTGGTAACGCCAGCCAGAAAAATTGTCGGTACACAATTAGGAGGGTAATTAAAATAACCAGCCATACAAAAAACCAAAGCCAAGATTTACCATTCGATTTTGTTGCTTCCATTTGATACTTTTTTGCAAATATAAGGGGTGAAAACCATTTTTTTAGGGCTATCACTTTTTGTTTTCAATATTTTGAATTTGAGTACCTTTGGAATCGGTTGCAGGCTTGTTTTTAGCCGAATTGTCAAAAAAAAGCATTTTAAGCGAAACCAGTAACAAAACCACCGCAAATATCTTTTTCATTTTATCATCACTCAAATTCAAGGCAAGCTTACTTCCCAAAAAACCTCCCACCACAAATGCGGCTGACATAATAAACACCGTATTGAAATTTAGATATCCTTGCTTGTGATACTGTAAAACCGCAAGAATTCCAACGGGTAATAACATAATGCCCAATGATGTTCCTTGTGCCTGTTTTTGTGTAAAACCTAAAAACAATACTAATGCAGGTACCATGATAATACCTCCGCCCACGCCAACCAAACCGCTGAGTGTTCCGGCAATTAGGCCAACAAGTAATAATAATAATATGGTTTCTGTCGTCATCTTCAATTCATTGAATTATGGGGTAAAAGTTTCTTTGTAAAAAGCGAGGGCTTCTTTGATAATGTTTAAAGCCTGAGCTTTGTCGCCAAATTCTTCCACCACTACCGTTTTATTTTCCAGTTTCTTATACTCTTCAAAGAAGTGTCGTAGCTCATCAAAGAAGTGCTTGGGCAATTCTTCAATATTATTATAATGGTTAACACCGGGATCGTTTGCAGCCACTGCAATAATCTTGTCATCGGCTTCTCCACCATCGATCATTTGCATCACACCTACCACTTTTGCATCCATTAAAGTTAATGGCACTACGGGCAGTGTCGTAATGACTAGAATATCTAGTGGATCATGATCGCCACCATATGTTTGTGGAATAAATCCATAGTTACAGGGATAATAGAAAGATGAAAAAATTACTCGGTCTAATTTTAAAAGCCCGGTAGGTTTATCAATCTCATATTTACAACGGGCGCCCATTGGAATTTCAATCACAGCAGTCACCACTCTCGGTGCATTTTCTCCGAAATGGACTCCATGCCATGGATGTAGAACATATTGGGTTTTCATAAATCAGGAAATTTATTTTTAATTTATTTTTTATTTTGATAGCTATACTTATAATCAACTAGCCATTCATTTTTTTGTTTTATTACTTTAATGGTATGCTTTATCTTATCGGATGAATTATTGTAGTGAATGATGCTTGTTATGCTATCTAAGTCTTCTACTTGTTGAATATTGATGGAGGCCGTTCTAAATTGTTGACGCGATTCTTTGTCTTTTAGCCTGAAATCTTTTTCTAGTAAGTTTAGATATTGAAGATTTGTGCTGTCGGCTAACATATAAAAAGAGGCTTTTTTGAAGTCGCCTTTTAATCCACCATCAATAAACTCTCTCCCAGCATCGAAAGCGTTTTCCGCCCCGACATAAGTCACTTCTTTGCTTTTACAAGAAACTACCAATAAGAAAGAAAAAAGTAATATTTTTTGCATGAAATTAATTGTCTAATTAAAGATACAATCCAACATCGAAAACGGGAAAGTATTTGTGAGTTGAACTTTAGGTTATTAAAACGCAGAATTCTTTTAATATGGTATATTTAGGAGTAGTTTTATTTCTAAACAAACCACTAAAAATGTCGCTATGAAAAAGAAATGGGTATTATTAACTTTTGCATTTATTCAACTTACAATATCCTTTGCTGCATTGCCGATGGTTAAATCAAAGAACGACTCTACAGTGGCTTATGTTTCAAAGGAAGATGAACGTATGGTAAAAGATGCCGTGATGGCTTTCAGGAGTTTATCTAAAGAAGAAAAGAAAAGCAGAATGGCGGAAGCTAAAATGATGTTGAAGGACTATAAAGTTGCTAAAGCAGCTGGTGACGCGGATACTAATACCTTGTTACTGGTGATTATAGCGCTCTTGCTTCCTCCATTAGCGGTATATCTACACGAAAACGCAATCAACACTAAATTCTGGATAAGTTTATTGCTAAGTTTGTTGTTTTGGCTTCCCGGCATTATTTATGCTTTGATCGTAATATTAAGTTAGATTTTAAATAAATAGCTAACGAACAAAACACTGATCTCTTGAGGAAAGATAAATTTATTATCGATCAATGTGTTTCTTTTACACAATAGTTAATAAATTTATACTCTAAACGATTGTTATGTCATTCAACAAACAACATTATATAGTACTCTTGGCCATTGTCATCAGTTCTTGCTCAAATCCAGCTAATAAAAATACCGCTAAAGTAGATACTGCAACAATTGACGGTCATCCAGCATGGATCATGAATAGTAATATTTATGAGGTTAATATAAGGCAGTATACTGTGGAAGGTACTTTTAACGCTTTTGCAAAACACCTTGACCGTTTAAAAGAAATGGGCGTAGGCACGCTATGGTTTATGCCGATTAATCCGATTAGTAAAGTAGATCGAAAAGGCACGCTTGGAAGTTATTATGCAGTTTCTAGCTATACCGATATTAATCCAGAATATGGAACCCTCGAAGATTGGAACGCTTTGGTAAAAAAAGCGCATGAGATGGGTTTTAAAATTGTGATTGACTGGGTACCAAATCATACCGGTGCAGACCACCCTTGGTTAAAAACACATCCAGATTTTTATGTTCAGGATAGCAGTGGAAAAGCAATTTCACAATTTGACTGGACCGATACTAGGAAACTAAATTATAAAAATCCTGCTTTGGAAGATAGCATGATTGCTTCAATGCAATATTGGCTTAGGACTTCTGATATTGATGGCTTCCGTTGTGATGTGGCACCTGAAGTGAGTGATAGTTTCTGGCTTAAAGCAATACCTATCCTGAAAAAAGAAAAAAATATTTTCATGCTAGCCGAAGGTGATTTGGGTAGAATGCATCAAGACGGATTTGATGCAACTTACACATGGTCGGATTTTGCAATGATGAAATTAATTGCATCCGGAAAAAGAACGGCGAATGCCTTGGATAGTGTGATCAATAAAACAGATACTACATTTCCGAAGAATGCAATTAGAATGTATTTTACAAGTAACCATGATGAGAATAGCTGGAACAAAGCTGATTTTGCAACAATGCCAGGTGACTCTCACGCACCATTTGCAGTGCTTACTCAAACCATGAAACGGTCTGTTCCATTAATCTATAGCAGCCAAGAAGAGCCCTTGTTGAGAGCGATTTCTTTCTTTGAAAAAGATTCGATTCCATTTAAAAAATATGCACGAGCACCATTCTATAAAACATTACTAGCGCTTCATACAAATACTCCTGCATTAGCTGCAAATGCCAACTTTAAGAAACTGGTATCAAGTGCCGATGATAAAGTGTATGCCTATATTCGTTCGGCAGGTAAAAGTAAAATTTTGGTAGTACTGAACTTGAGTGCATCAGCTCAAAAAATTACGATTGCAGATACTCAAATTGCAGGAGATGCAACAGAACTTTTTACTGCAGCTAAATCTGCTTTGAAAGCAGGGCAAAGTTTTAGCTTACCAGCCTGGGGTTATCAAGTGTATACGTATTAATTCTTGCATTTTGCATGCGCCACAATTACCTTTAGCATATGAATCGTTCTCAGCTCATTCAACAAATTCGTAATAAAAAAAGTTATCTCTGCATTGGTTTAGATACCGATAGTACAAAATTACCCAAACATTTATTGGATAAAGCCGACCCTGTTTTTGAATTCAATAAAGCCATTATAGATGCTACAAAAGACTTTTGTGTAAGCTATAAGATCAATACGGCTTTCTATGAATCACAGGGTATGAAGGGTTGGGAGAGTATGGAGAAAACACTTTACTATATTCCAGAAACACATCTTAAAATAGCAGATGCAAAAAGAGGAGATATCGGTAATACCTCTTCACAATATGCAAAAACTTTTTTTGAAGTGTTTCCATTTGATGCCATTACTGTTGCACCTTATATGGGAGAGGATAGTGTTCGCCCTTTTTTGGAATATGAAAATAAATGGACGATTGTGTTAGGCCTTACATCAAATACTGGAGGGAACGATTTTCAGCAATTACTTGTAACAGGCCAATTTCAGGATCAAACGATGGTTCCTCATATTACGCAAGGTAATACCGAAAAACGGTTGTATGAAAAAGTGCTTGAAAAAGTGGCATCATGGGGAACCCCAGATAATTTAATGTTTGTAATTGGGGCAACAAGGGCAAGTGAGTTAGAAAATATTCGGTCTATAATACCAGAACATTTTCTTTTGGTTCCGGGTGTGGGTGCACAAGGAGGTAGTATCGAAGCTGTTTCGAAATATGGAATGAACAACGATTATGGTTTATTAGTAAATGCAAGTCGTGCAATTATCTATGCCAGCACTGGAACTGATTTTGCGAATGTGGCTTCATCGATAGCTGAGGGGTACAGAAACGAAATGAGTATTTTTTTAAAGTGATTTCAAGTTTTTAAACGGTAAAAAATCAAAGTGTTTTTTTAATTAACTCGATGATTTTTTTAGCCCAAATTTGATGTTCTTTTGCGGAGTAGTGCAATCCATCATTGGTCAACAAACTTATATCATTTTTAGCGATTCTGGTATCCGTTGTGATGTCTATATACGGCACACGATATTTTGTAGTTAACATTTCACAAACTGCATTATAAGCATCAATTTCTTTTGAAGTATTTTTATTTGGATGTTTTGTTGCAAATG
>JAYUFN010000118.1:0-2192 GCA_043738705.1 Bacteroidota bacterium | reverse complement strand
ATCAGCTTTACCCCTAAATCCATGCTCTGGTCCAAAAGCGATGGTAATATTAATCCCCAGTTTTTTAAGCGTGTCTACTAAATGCGTTTTGCCGATTGTGGCGGTATTGTTTGCAAAAACGCCTACTCGCTGCTTTTGTAAAAGCGGCAGGTATGTTTCTATACGATATGCCGCTGGCAAAATGCTATGACTGACATTTTGATTGTTAGTTTTTTTTTGTTTTGAGGGGCTGCTCGATTGTGAAAATCCAGTTAAAAAAAATAAAAGAAATACTAAACAGTAGATTGGTTGCTTCATTTTAAAGGCGTTGTGACGGAAAGTTAACCAAAATACTTTCTGAATTTTAGTTTTGGATTGTACTTTTGCCCCGGAAATCGTAATTCGTTAGCGTATACTGAGCTCCACATTTTTCAATTACAAAATTTAAACATGCAACAAGTTAAAAATGGGGATACTGTAAAAGTGCATTATCACGGCAAACTCACAGACGGTAGTACATTCGATTCTTCTGAAGGTCGCGAACCTTTAGAATTTGAAGTAGGTAGCGGAATGGTGATTCCTGGTTTTGATGCTGGAGTTACAGGTATGGTTGTTGGGGAGAAGAAGACCGTTCTGATTCCAGTTAACGAAGCTTATGGTCCTAAGCAGGAAGATATGATCATGGAATTTCCAAAAGATCGTTTTCCCGCTGATATGGTTCCAGAAGTGGGTAGTCAACTTAATATGAGCAATGGTTCAGGACAAAATTTTCCCGTAGTAATTGTTGAAGTTCGTGATGAAGTGGTAATACTTGATGCGAATCATCCTTTAGCTGGCGAAGATCTTACATTTGATCTTGAACTAGTAGCGATTGAAGCAAAGAGCTTGATTATTATGCCCTAGTAGAAAAATATAAAAAAAAAGCCATCGAGCAATCGATGGCTTTTTTGTGCTAGTCAGGAGTCAACAGTTATCTTGCATAAAATTTTAGCATGCCTTTTAAATATGATTTTACTGTAACGCAACGATTTTTGCGATACGTGCAGATTGATACACAGAGTGACCCGAATAGCGATTCCATTCCTTCTTCTGAGAAACAAAAAAAGCTTTCATCTCTTTTAGTGGAAGAACTTCTAGCAATGGAAATTACAGATGCGCACACTGATGATTATGGATATGTGTATGCAACAATACTTTCGAATTCTTCTAAGAAATTACCGACCATTTGTTTTTGTGCGCATATTGATACCGCGCCTGATTGCAGTGGTACCGATGTGATACCAATATTGCATGAGCATTTCAGTGGTGAGGATATTATTTTGCCGGATGATTGCTCTCAGGTAATTACTGTACAGCAGTATCCCTATTTAAAAAATCATATTGGTTCATCGATCATTACTGCCAGTGGAAAAACTTTGTTAGGAGGGGATGATAAAGCAGGTGTTTCAATCATCATGGATATGGCTCATTATCTAATGCAGCATCCTGAAATAGTACATGGTACTATCCGCATCTTGTTTACTCCTGATGAAGAAATTGGAAAAGGAACCGATAAACTTGATATGCAAAAATTGGCTGCAGATTTCGGTTATACGCTGGATGGCGGCGCGTTGGGAAGTTTTGAAGATGAAACGTTCAGTGCAGATGGAGTAACCATTACTATTCATGGTGTGATTGCTCATCCGGGAGATGGGAAAAATAAACTGGTAAATGCATTAAAAATCGTTTCAGAAATAGTAGCGGCATTACCGAGTCAGGAATGCTGTCCTGAAACCACTTCAGGGCGAGAAGGATTTATTCATCCTGTTTCAATTAATGGAGTATCGGAAAAAGCGAGTGCACATTTTATTGTCAGGGATTTTGAGACCAATAAATTATTTGATTACGAACAACGATTAAAAGGGATTGCGGAACAGGTGTTGTTAAAATATCCTAAAGCAAGTATGAATTTCGAAGTAAAAGAGCAGTACCGAAATATGAAGGAAGTGTTGGATCAAAATCCTCAGGTAAGCGAGTATGCATTGGAAGCTTATGAGTTGGTTGGTGTGCAAATTCATAAAACACCCATCAGGGGAGGAACAGATGGATGCAGGTTGAGTTTCATAGGACTCCCCTGTGCCAATATTTTTACTGGAATGCAGGCAATACATAGTAAGCATGAATGGATAGCTATAAATGATATGAATAAAGCAGTTGAAACCTTAGTAGCCCTA
>JAYUFN010000117.1:0-6140 GCA_043738705.1 Bacteroidota bacterium | reverse complement strand
CGTTTTAATTACAGCAAATATTTCCCTAACGCTTGTAAACCGTTCCTTTTATTATTCATTGATTACTACACTGAAATATAAAAATAATCTAGTGCTTTTAATTATTGGAATTACACTAGCCATTACAGGGCTTTTAATATTTGTACCCATACTTACCAACTTTTTTAGCTTTGAAAATTTAACTGTAGCGCAAATCGGAATTTGTACTGCAGCTGGATTTGTTTCAGTGATATGGTATGAATTAGTTAAGGCAATAAAAAGAATAAAATAGGATCTATTTTTTTATAGCTCGCTTTCTTCGAAAAGCTAATCCCTTTTCTACCAAACGAATTGTCCAAAAATCATCTGCACGATTAATATCTGTAATGTATGAATAGGGCATATAAAAATATCCCAGATCGCCCCATCCACTACTCCATGAGTTTCGTACAATAAAAACTTGTTTTGAATTATCATAACCAACAGCCATTACTGCATGACCACCCAAACGTTGTTCGGTTGGTGCCGGCATTGGCATCATTCCATTTTTACCAATAGTTTGAAAACTCTGATAAACAGTAAACCCAAAAACGAATGGGAATCCTTCGTATAAGCAAGATTGGAGCTGGCCCAAGTTCGAGTTGGTTAAATGCAAATAACTCAATACTTGATTAGTAGCAGCTTTTTTATATAAAGCGGCAGCTGGCTTAACTGAAAATTGCGAGATCTGATATGGCCAATCCTTCTCATTACAAACTCCTTCTTTATTCATAGTTTTGATCCCATCTCTAATAAAAGCACCACTATCAGAAAGCACTGAATTGATTAAAACCCTTTCGTTGTAATAAATAAAAAGTCGTGACGGCACAAAATTAGGAATTGCTTGTTTTTTTTGTCCGAATTGAAATGCAGCTCCCAACGCATTAGCCGTACAACTGCCTAAAGCTCCCTGATCATATACGGCTGAGCACTTAGGTCTCAAATCTAATTTAGCAGGCAATTTGCGCATCACTAACATCGGTGCTGAATATTGCAGGTCGCGGTGATCCGGTAAATCAGGGAGCCAGCCAAATGAATAATCACTCACGGTTTTTTTTCTCTTAGCCATGTTTGTTGTTTTTGAGTTAAATAAAAAATGCAGTTATAACTAGGGAGGTGAACACAAACATAGCTTTTGGAAAAATAAAATGAAACAGTGTTAACACCTTTTTTAATCCAGGTGTTTCAAGAAAAAGGACTTCCTAAAAACACCTACTATAGAGATAAAATATCACTTATGATGATCGATAACTTTACCAATCGATCCATTCATTGAAGGATGAAGTTCCATTACCCAATCCGGATTTATTCCCTCCTCTTTACTATGAGATACGTACAAAATAGTAGACTTACTTTCTTGAGCAATTTGTTGGATCATTCGAATAATCAAACTCGCTGCAGAATCGTCTAACCCCGCTGTAGGTTCATCGAGAATCAATAGTGGCGGATGTTTCACCATTGCCCTAGCAATTAACACCATTCGTTGTTGCGCTAGCGGAAGAAACTGTATTGCTTTGTGGCGTTGATCATATAAACCAATAAAACGTAACCATTCCCCGGCAAGTCGAATTTGTTGGTCCGAAGGTTTAATATATAATCCAATCGAATCAAAGAATCCTCCTACAATCATTTTTTCGATACTATCTAGCCTCGAAAAGTGTTGCGCGATACCTGCATTAAAATAGCCAATGAATTGTTTAATTTCCCAAACAGTTTCTCCGCTTCCCTTTCTTTTACCAAATAAAAATAAATCCTGTCCAAAACCTTTTGGGTTATCTCCAGTAATCATAGATAGTAAAGTTGATTTACCTGATCCATTAGGCCCTAACAGCTGCCAAAATTCTCCTGCTCTGATCTGCCAGTTGATAGATTGCAAAATAGGATGCCCATCATATTGTACTGAAAGGTTTTTCATTTCAATCAAACAATCATGCGCTAATTTTATTTCATTTAAAGGTTTCGGTAGTGCCCTATTAAATGGTAGGATTAACGTCTCTTCGATTTTTTGAAACAGTGCTTCTTGATTTTGATGCTGCAGCAATTCGTTTCTAATATATGAATAGTAATATTTAATAAAGGGCAACAATTCTTTTCTTCTATGGAATATTTGCACAATTGTTTTATGTGCTGCGAACTCTATTAAATCGGCTTTTAGTTTTTCCTGAGATGCAATGTCCAGATGATCATATACCGAGTCGAGAATCAAATAATCAGGATCCTGAGCAAGTAAATAATTTAATAAAGCCTTTTTTTGTTCGCCGCTCGACATCGCGTGTAATTGTCTGTGACACCTCGTATCAAAACCCGTTTTTCCGTGTAAAAACTCTTCATTCAAAAAATCATCCAGCGATGTTTCTGAAAAAATTACTCCTTTTGATCCCTCAAAATCAATAGCACATTGTAACGAATTTTCTTTTTGTAACTCAGATATGAATTTAGATTTATCGATGCTCACTGGAAGGTAAATCGCAATATGTTGAACTGCATTCATGACTAAACTCTATTTAAAACTTGGTAAGAATAGTTCGATCTCGCCCTAAAACACTTTAGAATATTAACTATTAAAACAACAATTATAAACTTAAATATGATACTTTCGCGCCCCATAGCTATTGTTTTTGATCTAATTCTACCAAATTTCAGGTCAATCTCTTCAGCAAATACTTAAATTATGAGAAGAATTCAAAATCATAGAAAGCTTTTAGGGGTTGATGAAAATGTGGATCTGAAAGAGATGAAATCGATCTATCGCAATCTGATGAAGGAATGTCATCCTGATAAATTTCAGGACAATCATGAAGAAAAAATTGCTGCTGAAGACAGAAGTAAGAAGGTTATTGCTGCTTATCATTTCTTGGTGAGCATTGCTCCTGAAACCATTGAGCTAACTAAGGATGAATACAATACAACTATTTCAAATGCATCAATCATGGATTATGAATACAAATCCGAGATCTTACGCATTGTGTTTTCTGATGGGAATGAATATGAATACTATGGCGTTCCAAAAGCCATTTATGTAAAATTGGTAAATGCAGAAACCCCTGCAAGATTTGCAAGAAGACATATTTTCAATGAATACACTTATAGAAGTACCAGCAAACAAGTACCAGCACAATAAATTGTACTTTCTTTAAGTGTGGCTACAAACGCAGAAGTCCCGCTTTATATAATGTATTTACGGGTTTATTATCCCAAAACAATTCAAAATTTTCCAAACCGGCATTTTCATAGTCTGCTTGAATCATTTGTATTGATAAGGGCACTGGATGATTAAGGTTTAGCTTCGGCAAAATATGTAAGAGCCACTCTCCTTTTTCCGGTTCAACACTAATGGAATAAGTATTTTTTTGTGTTTGGAAACTGAGCAACATTACTTCCCATTTATTTCCTTTCTTAGATTTCTGGATAATTTCAAATTTCGGTTGTTTACCCAACCATATCACTTTATAGTTTACCCCTGAAGCATACGCAGGTTCCTCTATCACTGTTCTTATATAATCAGGAGTGATACTAGTTTTTGGCACTTTAAAATCAAACCATTGCTGCAAAGAAAAATCAAGACAAGCACCATGCATATAATTTAATAATGCTTTCTTTAAACCAAATCCAAAACTTTCATGGTCTGCACCAGTGAGGTCTACATGTTGAATATCATTATTAGCAAAACTGCCAATTACATTCGAAACTTTTCTTACCGCATATTTATCTGGATCTAATCCAATAGGGCTATGAGCTGTCATTGTAAATAAATGCCAAAATGCAGATTGTAAAATACCCGCTTCAAATAATTGGCGCACCATTTCCAGAGAATCAATTGTTTCCTGTTCCGTTTGCGTTGGGAAACCATACATTAGGTATGCATGTACCATAATTCCTGATTCAGTAAAGTGCTTGCTTACCCTAGCTACTTGAGCTACGGTAATCCCTTTTTGTATTAATAGTAAAAGCCTATCAGATGCCACTTCCAATCCCCCACTCACTGCAATACAACCAGAAGATTTTAGCAACTGACAAAGATCAAGTGTGAAACTTTTTTCGAAGCGCACATTAGCCCACCAACTTACAACCAAATTTCTACGAATAATTTCAATCGCCATCGACTTCATCATCGATGGTGGAGCTGCTTCATCCACGAAATGAAATCCATTTTGTCCGGTCTGTGCAATCATCTCCTCCATCCGATCTACTATTAATGATGCAGCGATAGGTTCATAATTTTTGATATAGTCGAGCGAGATATCACAGAAAGTACATTTCCCCCAATAGCAGCCATGCGCCATCGTTAATTTATTCCACCTACCGTCGCTCCAGAGACTGTGCATTGGATTGATCACTTCAATGGCAGAGATATATTTATCCAGTATTAGATCACTGTAATCAGGAGTACCAACCTGACCTTGCTTATAATCAGTACAACTGGTATTGTTAATATAAGTTACTTTTTTATTGACTAGTGTAAAAGCCCTTTTTAATTCTTGCAATTCTCTTTTCCCATTCAAGTATTCCCATAATATTTCTAAAGGAGCTTCTCCATCATCGAGTGTAATAAAATCATAAAACTCAAATACCCTTTCCTCGCTCAGTGAACGTAGTTCCGTATTTGCAAATCCACCACCCATGGCAACTTTTACATTCGGATATTTTTTTTTGATCCATTGTCCGCAACGAAGTGAAGTATATAAATTTCCTGGAAAGGGAACCGATATCGCAACCAATCGAGGTTGAATAGCCTCCATCTTTTTTTGTAAAATATCGATTAGGATATGGTCAATATATGAGTAAGGTTGTTGTAGTGCCTGATATAATTCGTCAAATGAATTAGCAGACCTTCCCAAGCTTTCGGCATAGCGGCTAAACCCGAAATGTTCATCAACCGTTTCTTTGATCAAATCACTCAAATCTTCGAGATACATGGTGGCAATATGTTTTGCCATATCCTGAACCCCCATGCTACCGAACGCCCACTTCAAATCGCTTAACTGTGCAAAGCGAGCAGCTTCTGGTAAAAATTCTCTTTTAGAAATTAGGTGGGCAAGTGTATTTCGTTTGCCTTGTAAGAAAAGAATCACATCATCGATTGTGCGGATATAATCATCTTTTAAAGCAATTATTCTTTCGTTATTCGGAGAATGCTGGAGCTGTTTATTTTCGATTGTGTTAAATAGCTGCGTTAACCCATCTTTGCTAAATAATGTCAGGGTAACTTCAATACCCAAGTCGGCCTGATAAGATGGAATATTCTTAGTATTGAAAAACCCTTTTAGATAAGCAGTTGCCGGATACGGTGTATTAAGCTGCGTAAAAGGTGGAGTTATTAAAAAAATAGAATTTTCCAACACGATTAATTTATCGGACAAAAGTAATCACAAATTAGTTAGGTACGAATTGCATGAAATACAAAGGACTCTTAAATCTAAAAGTCCTTTGTATTTTTCTTTATGCTAAAAATAATATATTAGATACGCCTACTCCCTAATTTTTTAGCCTAGTAATCAGCTCGTCCAAGAATCCATCATACTTCTTTAAAATACGGTTGTAGGGCTTATACTGTTCATCAGCATTATAAGGAGTAGATGCTTTTCCAGAGGCTTCCGATACGAATTTCACTTTATAAGTCAATGGTTTTTCTGAAGATTGTTTTACAATGAAACGTATACGGATAGTATTCGTTTTAAAAGACATCCCCACCCAAGAAGTACGAATATAACCTGCTTTTTCATCGCTATTTTCTAATACGTCAAACTTATCCAAAACAGTATTTATCATTTGCTTCCATGCATCCTCCCTTGTTTTATTTGAGTTTACGTTAATTTGTATTTCGGTATTTGCAATATTAGATTCTATCGAAGAAGTATAAGATTCATCTTCTTGTAATTGAATATAATCAGAAGATGGGGGATCCGTTACTCCTCTTTTATTACAATAAGTTCGGCTTTCGGGAATATACCCTTCTTGTTTAACTTCAACAGTAATGCAACTATTTTTCGAAACCCTTATTTCAACTTTACCCGTACCCATTTGTACCCCATTAATAAATATATGTGCAGTTTGAGGCGAAGTAGTAATTACAACTTTGTCGGATGCAAAAGTTTTCGCGGAATACAAAAGAAAAAAAATAA
>JAYUFN010000116.1:0-2208 GCA_043738705.1 Bacteroidota bacterium | reverse complement strand
TTCCTGTTGCCCTAGCTATGGATGCTGGAGGCAACTTATTAGTAGTGGATGAGGGTAATCATGCCATTCGTAAAATAGATAAGCGAGGCGGTGTAATTACTTTGGCAGGAACAGGAACAGCAGGTTTTCAAGACAATATAAATGGGTTGAAAGCCTCCTTTAATCAACCAAATGGTATTGCAGTTGATAGGGCAGGAAATATTTTTATTGCCGATCAATTAAATCATCGAATAAGAAAAATTTCGGCTACTGGAGAAGTGAGTAGTTTTGCTGGTTCAGGAATTGCGGGGTCGGCAGATAATGCTGTTGGTATGCTTGCAAACTTTAATCATCCAAGAACTTTAACAATTGATAAAATTGGAAATATTTACATAGGGGATGTTGCGAATAATAAAATTCGAAAAGTAACAGCAACTGGAATCGTGTCAACGCTTACGGGTACGGGTGCGCCAGGCGTGCGGGATGATTCTTTAGGATTGCGTGCAGGATTTAATTTCCCGAATGGATTAGCGATCAGCGAATCGGGTAATTTATTTGTTGCCGATCAGCTCAACAATAAGATTAGAAAAATTGAAACTAATGGATATTTTATAAATCCAGAATTATTACCTAATGGAATTTTATTCAATCAGCGAACGGGTGTTTTTAGTGGTACAGCATTAGAAACCAACGTGCATAAAAAATATAGTGTATCGGCATATAATACCATTGGTTCGAGCACCACAGATATTACATTTACAATTTCATCTCAGCCGGGTAATGCTTTAAGTTTTGATGGCTTTGATGATCGGGTAGTTATTCAAGATGCAGAAAGTTTGAATCCCCAAACAGTAACTGTAGAGCTCTGGGTAAATGTTAAAAAAAATAATGGAAGTTGGGGTAGAATTGTGGTGAAGCGAAATGATATGACTTCCTATGACGATAGTTATTCAATTGGAGTTGATAGTACGATGCGTTTTTATTCGAGTACTTGTTTGGGCGACGGGAAAAAAGAAGGACAAAAAACTGTGCGTCAGCTTAATAAATTGGAACAAGGAAAATGGTATAATGTTGCTGCGGTATTTAGGGCTGATACGATGAAAATTTATGTAAACGGAATTTTGCAAGAGGCTATTTTTACGGGATTTCCATTAAGCAGAGGAAGAAGTGGATTGTATTTGGGATTTGATGAGCGTTTAGCGTTTGATTTAGACGAGCTACGCATTTTTAATACTGATCGATCAAACAAATTACAAGAAGATATGTATCATGTGTTGCCTGCAACAGCACCCGATTTGGTAGCGTATTATAATTTTAATACTGGGCATAGTGGAGGCGATAATACTTGGCAAACAACATTGGTAGACATTAGTGGAAATAAGAATGATGGAACTTTAGTGAATTTTAAAACCTTAACAGGCGAAACAAGTAATTGGGTAGAGAGTTATGCCTTAATGATACCACAAGGTTTAGAAGCAACAGAAAGTACCAATAATAGTTTTGTTGCAAAATGGGAAAAATCGAACGTAGGTATTGTTGATGAATATCTTTTTGATCTTTCTGAAAAACCAGATTTCAGTACTTATGTTTCGGGCTATCAATCATTGAAATTAAAGGAACCCACAATTAAGGTACAGTTGCTTCAGCCGGGAAGACTTTATTATTATCGTGTACATAATGAAAAAAAATCATTGAGTGGACAAGGAGGGTATTCAAAAACCGGGATAGTTAAAACTGCTAATCAATAAATCTAGTCAGCGATTTTTTATTAATCAGATTTTCTTGAAGTGCTTGTTTGTAAGAAATGCTGATGGGAATGAGTGTATTATTACTGAGTTTAATATCGGAGATACTAATGTTTTTAATATGCAGGGTGTTCACAATATATTGTTTGTGCACGCGCATAAACAGGTTTGCGGGCAATTGTTTTTCGAGGTTCTTCAAGCTTACAAGTACCATATGAGATTTTCCGCCAACGATGCTCAGTTTTGAAAAATCGCCTAGACTCTCTATGTATAAGATCTCACCCAAGTTCAATTTGATGTGGTTGTTGTTTTCTTTCACAAAAACATATTCCTCTGCATCAATTGTTCTAATTACTTCCCCTGGAGCTGTGGTGGAAACTGCAATAGATTTAACAATAGGTTCTTGCAGCTGTTTATTTTTTGATTTTAAATAGTCGATGGCTTTGTCGATCGCCTTATTCAACCTTTCAATTTTCACCGGTTT
>JAYUFN010000115.1:0-6201 GCA_043738705.1 Bacteroidota bacterium | reverse complement strand
CCATCAGATTTCCACTTAATGAGATATTGGTTTTATTTTGACGTAAATTAATATCTCCACCAATATTTGGCTTGCCCCTTGAATCAATACCTGCTCTGATTCCTCCATTATATCCACTCTTTTTATTTTTCTTAAGAACAATATTCAGAATACCGGCATTTCCACCCGAAGCATCGTATTTAGCGGATGGGTTTGTGATCAATTCCACACGGTCAATAATATCCGCAGGAATCTGATCAAGTGTTAGGGTAGTAGGTCTATTATCGATAAAAATTGTTGGGGTAGCATTGCGCATGGTTACATTTCCATCTATATCCACGTTCAACGAAGGAATGTTTTTCATGATCTCTGTTGCGGTTTGACCTGCTGCCATCAGATTTTTGTCTACATTAAAAATTTTTCGATCAATCCCCATTTCGAATTGCGGTTTAGCTGTGGAGGTTACGGTAACATTCCCAAGATTATTTGCGTCTTGCTCCATTTTGATATTACCAAGATCTTTGTCTGACTGCGCCATCATCTGCTGAATATTAGCTGCAGAAGGAGCACCACCCTGGGGCATTTTTATTCCGAAACTAATGGCATTAACCTGGCTTTTATATCCGATACTAGACAGTTTTAAATTAAATTTACCCATCACCGAAAGGTTCTCTATACTAAATTCGCCGTTTGCTTTGGTGATTTGTGTAAATAGGATGGATTCTTTCATTTTTTTGGTAACCGTATCCCACTTATTACCTGTTAACTGAAGGGTAATACCTTCAACAGCTTTATTGGTTTTATTGTCTACAATTTTACCATAAAAGTGGCCAATGTTCATATTTTGCCCCCCAGACCTGCCGCCACCCATTGGCATTTGGGCTACTGAAAAGAGACTTAAGCAAATCGAAAAATATACGAATATTAATTTTCTCATAATGTGTAAATGTGTATTGTGGGGCACAAATGTCGCTTAGAAGCCAGCGGCATCGATATCGTTTATACAAACGGTAATATGACAAATTTGAATGGATAAAGTTTTAAGGAGTTAGGTTGTAGACCGAATTTTATCGGTGATCAACTGAAATGGATCAAAAAAACTTGTAATAAACCCATTAGGAATCCTAGGATGCCACCGATGATTTGTAAGGAGCGAAATTCTTTAGAAATAGTGGAATGTAATACCGGGTATAGCGTATTCGAAGAAAATGAGCTTAGTTTATTCAAAATGATTTTTTCTAAATCAAGGTCTTTCTCCAGTTGCTCCATATAATTCTGCATGATTTGAGGAAATAATGACTCTAGTTCTTTGATGAAAATTGATTTCATCTGGTTAATTGTCTTATCTCCAATAAACATACTAATCATGGGCATTTCCGATGCTAATGTAACACGAAGAAAATGATCGATTTGTGTTTCCAAATAGGGCATTAATTGCTCAATATTTTTAGGGTCTGCTATCTTTTGTTTGATATCTGAGAAGAATAAGAGCTCCTCACTAATTAATTTCGCCCCTTTTTCAGCAATTTGTTTCTGTCTTTTTGGAAAAAAACCTTGAAATGTGATTCCAATTATTTTGATTGGCCTTTTTGGATGAAATAACATTTTAATTGCAATCCAAATGGGGAACCACCCTATAAAGGCAGAAATTAGAGGAATTAAGCAAATTGCAATTTTCATGTAAATAAATTAAAAACCCTATAAGAAATACTTATAGGGTTTCGTTGGGAGAACGATGGGTCTCGAACCCACGACCTACAGTGCCACAAACTGTCGCTCTAACCTACTGAGCTACGCCCTCCGTCTTTAATCCTTAGAAACTTCTATTTCTGAGGAGTGCAAAAATAGGGTAATTAGGCATTTCTAAAAAGCGATTTTCATTTCTTTTTAAAAACTCTTTCCAAAATCCTTTGTTAATTGAGATAAAAGGTATTGACTAAAAAGGTTTTTCAGCTATTTTTGAAGTTAGACATGCAAAAATTTAAGCAATTTATGAAGAGTAGAAAAGGGGTGGTATTAACCGCTATTGTATTATTTGGGTTATTGTTCTTTGCTTTCAGAGTAATCGATCAAAGACACCCTGAAATTAATATTACAACTAAACAACGTTTGTTAACTGCCATCGGTTCTTTGTTAGAGCAAGGTCATTATAGCCCTAAAATTATCAATGATGCTTTTTCAAAAGATATTTTTAAAAAATATTTAAATGAGTTGGATGGCGATAAAACCCTTTTTCTTCAATCTGATATTGATAGCCTCAAAAAATTCGAAGCAACATTAGATGATGAGATTCATGGTACTCCAATTTCTTTTGCACCTGCTGTAAGCGCTGTTTATGATAAACGGTTACCTGAAGTTATCATGCTTTATCAAAACATCTTGTCAACTCCTTTTGATTTTACGAAGGATGAAACCTTCATTACAGAAGCAGAAAAATTGCCTTTCGCTGCCAATCAAATAGAAAGGAAAGATCGTTTAAGGAAAGAAATGAAACTGTATTCCCTTGAGAAATATCTTGAACTACAAGATCAACGCGATAAGAATATGGAAACAAAAGATTTTGTGGTAAAAGCCGATACTACTTTAGAGCGCGAAGCAAGATTGAAGGTGTTAAAGATCATGGATAAAAGATATGATCGACTCAAAAGCACATTTAATGAAGACCAACGTTTCAACGCATATTTAAATGTGATCACAAATTTGATGGATCCCCATACCGATTATTTTCCTCCCATTGAAAAAAGAGGATTTGATGAAGAAATGAGTCGCAGATTCTATGGTATTGGGGCTCAATTAAGAGAAGACGATTACGGTATTAAAATTGCCAATGTTCAAACTGGTGGGGCTGCATGGAAGTCGGGAGAAATTCATGCGAATGATATTATCCTTAAAGTTGCGCAAGGTAAAGATGAGCCGGTGGATGTATCTGGATATGCAACAGAAGATGCAGTAAAATTAATTAGAGGAAATAAGGGTACTGAAGTACGGTTGACTATAAAAAAATTAGATGGTACCATTAAAGTAGTTAATATCATCCGAGAAGAAGTTGCTTTAGATGAAGGACTAGTTCGTGGCGCAGTCATTCAAAATGGTCCGGATAAAATCGGATATATTTATTTGCCAGAGTTTTATGCAGATTTTGAACGCGAAAATGGAAGTCGTTGCTCAGATGATGTGGCAAAAGAAGTTGAAAAACTGAAAGCCGAAAATGTAAAAGGAATTGTATTGGATATCAGAACCAATGGAGGCGGCTCATTGTATGAAGTAGTACAGATGGTTGGTTTGTTTATTAATCAGGGCCCTGTAGTACAAGTGCGTGATAAAGATGGTAAATCAAGTACCCTCAACGACCGACAGCCAGGAGCTATTTATGATGGACCCTTGGCCGTGATGGTGAATGAATTAAGCGCTTCCGCAAGTGAAATTTTTGCTGCTGCCATTCAGGATTATAAACGAGGAGTGATTATTGGAAGTACTTCTACTTACGGAAAAGGGACAGTTCAAAAAACAATTCCTTTTGGGAAACCGATCGACTTTACGAGTGGAAGAACTGAATATGGGGCTGTTAAATTAACCTTTCAGAAATACTATCGAATAAACGGGGGCTCAGTGCAATTGAAAGGAGTTACTCCCGACGTGATACTGCCTGATGCTTATGAATTTTATAAATTAAGGGAGAAGGACAATGCCTCAGCCTTACCTTGGGATGAGATTGCAAAAGTGCCTTATCAAACTTGGAATAATGCAGACCTGAGTGTTGTTATACAAAAAGAAAATACAAAAATCTCTGAGAATAAATCACTCAACTTGTTGAGAAGTAATTTACGTTGGTTATCAAAGAATACTGAGATGCCTATCAACTTAAATATCACTCGCTATAAGGATATGCAGAAGCAGATCAAAACTACAGTAGCTCAGAACAATAATTTATTGAAACTAAGTAAAGAAATGGTGGTGGAAGCTATGGTTGTAGATAAAAATATTTTCTACAATAATCCAGATAAACCCAAAGGCGATAGGTATTTGGCATGGTTAAAATCAATTAAAACTGATGTACACCTAGATGAAACTGTTCAGATGGTTTCTGATATGATTCATACTGCAGAACCCTCTGTTTTAAATAAGTAGTTAGTATTTTGCGCTTGATTGTTAATTAGGAATAAGTGGTTGAAATACTTATTTTATTTGAATTTAATGATAAATGGAAAAGGATTTAAAATGGTACGCTTTATATACCAAGCCCCGTTGGGAAAAAAAGATAGATGCCGTACTCGTTAGAAAAGGAATTGAATGCTGGTGCCCGCTTAATAAGGTTGAGAGACAGTGGAGCGATCGAAAAAAAATTGTTGAAGAACCTCTATTCAAGTCCTATATTTTCGTTCAAATTGATATGAAAGATAGATTGCCTGTGCTGCAAACGGATGGCATATTAAACTTTGTACACTATTTAGGTAAGCCTGCCGTTATCAAAGAAGCAGAAATTGATTTGATCAAACACTATTTGGCGGAAAAAGATGCTAAAGTATCACTGATCAGTAAGGAAGGGTTTGAAGAGTCTACAAAGATCCGCGTAAACCATGGTGTATTTATGGGCAAAGAAGGAACGGTTCTGAAAAATACAAAGAAAAAAATCTTTGTAAAGCTGCAAAGTTTGGGTCAGGTTATGGTGGTTGAATTTCCAATTGAATACCTAAGTCCAATGTAAATTGTATTTATTGTAGTTTCCACTCCACCACTTCATTAGCCCACTCGTTTCTATATGGTGTAGTTATCCGAATGTAGTTATCGGTATATCCTTCCATCATTCCATCCTTTTCAAATTTCTCAAATAATACTTTTCTTGTTTGATTTTGGTGTTGTGCAGTAAAATATTGTAATTTTTGATAAGATAGATTCCGAAGTATTTTATTTCTTTGATTACGGATATTTATTGGCACTACTGGTTTGATATCCAAAGCCTTTGTAGCAGTTCTTTCAGAATAAGTAAATACGTGTAGATAAGATACATCTAGATCGTGTAAAAATTCAAAAGTCTCTTGAAAATGTGCATCGGTCTCACCCGGAAATCCAACTATCACATCTACTCCAATAGAACAATGAGGCATTCGTTTTTTTATCAGCTCTACTCTTTCACGATACAATTCTTTTTTGTAGCGCCTTCGCATCAATTTTAGAATATCATCACTTCCACTTTGTAATGGGATATGGAAATGGGGCATAAACTTTTTACTCTTTGATACCCATTCGATTATTTCATTGGTCAATAAATTGGGCTCGATTGAAGAGATGCGGTATCGTTCAATCCCTTCTACCTCATCTAATGCCTTTATCAGGCTCTCAAAGTTTTCATCGTATTTTAAATTGCCATCTGATCCTTTTCCAAAATCTCCGAGGTTAACTCCTGTTAAAACAATTTCTTTTACACCATCAACAGCCAATTCTTTTGCAGTACTTAAAACGTTGGCAATATTGTCGCTTCTACTTTTTCCCCTTGCCATTGGAATGGTACAAAAGGAGCAGTTATAATCACAGCCATCCTGCACTTTTAAAAAGCTTCTCGTGCGGTCGTTCATCGAGAAGGATGAGTTGAACCCTGTTACTTCTTCTATATCGCAGCTACATATTTTACTGGCATTTCCTTTAGTAAGTTGAGAAATATGTTCCATGATATTGAACTTCTCTGCAGCACCTAAAACCAAATCTACTCCCGGAATATTTGCGATTTCCTGCGGCTTCAGCTGTGCATAACATCCCGTAATGACCACGAAACTTTCGGGCGATTTTCGCTGAATACGACGCACCAGCTGCCTACACTCTTTATCGGCATTATCTGTAACAGAGCAAGTATTGATTACATAGACGTCGGCTTGATCATCAAAATTTTTTTTCTCGAAACCCTTCTGCTCCATCAATCTTGATAAAGTAGAAGTCTCCGAAAAATTTAATTTACAACCCAAGGTGTGAAAGGCTACCGAACGCATCTTTTCCATAATTGCACAAAGATAATGTCTTCAACTTAATCGAAGTAAACCTAAAAACCTTAAGCAGTTATTGAAAAGCGTAAACTTGCAATTAATTTGATAATCATAGAAGTTTATGAAAAAAGTAATTTCTTTTAAGCATCTATTCATTGCCGTTTGTTGGTTATTGATTGTTGCGGCCTGCAATACTGCACCGAAGCGTACTATTCAAGAAGTTCATATTACTGCGATTGGAAGCTCA
>JAYUFN010000114.1:0-6204 GCA_043738705.1 Bacteroidota bacterium | reverse complement strand
CTTTTAATTCATTTTGCGCTTGAGTAGATACGGATAGACATACCAATAGCAATCCTGATAAAAATCGATTCATATGAAATATATTGTTGAAATAATTGTGTTTTTAGCAATCCTTACAGAAAGCCACCATATATTTAATTTCAACAACGTGGAGGAGGCGATTGAATTTCAAAAGTAGTAGATACTAATTTGGAGCAGCTACAAAATACTTTATTTATTTTTTCGAAAAATTGTGAATCTATGCTACTCTGTTTTTGAAAATAGAAAACAGAGAAAAACTTAATACTATTGGGAGTTTTTTTGGAAGAATTAGGTTTGTTCAGTTTTTGAATTTCACGATACTGTAATTCAAGATGATTCTCATCATGGTCTTTTAAACATACAATCTCTACTTTCTCATTCTTTTTTTCGATACTAACCACATCATATAGCTCAGTTTGAAAAGTGAATTCTTCATTTTCTTCCTCCCATTTAAAATCAGGATCTATGACTTTGCCGGCATTGATTGAAAAAACAAATCTTGTTCCGAATTCTACCGTACGATTTTGTTTTATGAAGGTTTTCATTTCAGTTTTAAGTCCTTTTTGATAAAGGATATATAGTAATTGATATCCACCAATGTAGACTAATAAACAAAATAATAATATGAAGTTGAAAATTTTTCTCACGTCAGTGAAGGCAAAATAAACCAAAACATGGAAACCTCCATATAAAAATGATGTGCGATTACAAACCATTCATTTCGTCGAGTCTAGGTCTTAGCCTTTGCTTACTCTTATTAAAAATTTTCTGACCATTATCTAAACCTTGCCGAATTTCTTTTTGACGTTCCAGCGGCATCAGAATCGTATCCTTACACTCCTTAGAACAACAACCTTCTAAGCTCTTTGCGCAGGATTTACATTGTATAAAAAGCAAGTGACATCCATCATTCAAACAATTGGTATGAGTGTCACAGGGTTGTCCACACTGATGGCACTTTGCAATAATATCATCAGTAATTCGCTCTCCAAGTCGATTATCGAACACAAAATTCTTTCCGATGAATTTTGTCGGAAGATTCCACTCTGATGCATCTTTAGCATAATTGATTATACCGCCTTCTAGATGAAATACATTTTTAAAGCCTTTATGCAGCATATAAGCACTTGCTTTTTCGCATCTGATTCCCCCAGTACAGTACATGATAATATTTTTTTCTTCATTTCCCTTCATCATATCAACAGCCATTGGTAATTGTTCTCTAAAAGTATCAGATGGAACTTCCAACGCCTTACCAAAATGACCTACTTCGTACTCGTAATGATTACGCATATCAATTACGATGGTATCATCCTGCTCTAATAAATCATTCATCTCTAAAGCATTTACATACCTACCTTTATTTTCCATACTAAACTTTGGATCATCAATACCATCAGCAACAATTTTGTCGCGCACTTTTATTTTAAGCACCCAAAAACTTTTACCGTCGTCTTCAACCGCAATATTTAACCGAAGTCCATTTAAAGGGTTTATGGAATACAGCAAAGCCTTGAATGTTTCAAAATTGTTTGATGGCACACTTATCTGGGCGTTGATTCCTTCGTTGGCAACATAAATACGTCCAAATACTTTTAGCTGTGAAAACGCCTTATATAAATAATCTCTAAACTCCTTGGGATTCTGAATAGAGAAATAAGCATAGAAGCTAATAGTTATCCGAGGATTTATTTCCTGAAGCATCAATTGTTTCAACTCTTCGTTTGAAACACGATTGTGTAATATGGGCATGATATTAAATTTCAGACATCCTTTTCAGAATGTTCCATGATCAATAATTGGAGCTACTTGCAGGGTAGCCAAAATTTCGATACAAAGATACAATTTTAATAAAACACAAGAAAAGCGCCATTTAACTACCTCCAAATGGTACAATTGGCAGCGTAAGTCTAAATCCACTTGGCCTACCTCCATTCTTTTCAAAACCTTGAACAAAGTCGAATCGAAAGAGTTTGAAAATATTTTCAATCCCAAAATAGGCTTCATAATAATGGGTACCTGGTTGTATATACAAAGCAGAACCACCTGTTACAAAAAACAAATTAAGGCTTCTAAACCCAGGTATTTTATTGGTAACTAATCCATTCAAATGATATTCTAAATGTGCGCTAAGATTCAACTGAGAAGTATTACTATACTGATAATAAGAGGGCAATTGAAAGCTACTCAAAAAAGGTGTTGCCAGAAAAATTTGGTTTCCTTGTATATGCTGATAATCTGGAATAAACACTTTATCAGAGTTCAAGAAACCTCCAGCATCTAAGGAATAATTTAGCTTTCCACCTAATTTCATATTTAAATTGTCAGTAATCTCGATATGCCATTTTGAATAAGATACATTACTACCCAATAATCCATTAATTCCCTGAGTATATGAAGCATTGAAAGTTGGATATTTTGATCCAATACTAATTTTCTGATCAGGAAATTCGATATAATTAGATCCGGGTTTCCAACTTGCATGAACCGTGAAAATGCTTGCTTTATTAGGCAACATATTTGACTGTGCTATTTCTGTAGGATAATTTGGGGTAAAAGCTCTACTTGGGTAATCTTTCCAACTTGACATATCAGTTAAATTTTCTAAAGGCTTTCGATTCTGGAACTGAAAGTCAGCACCAATTGTGAGTCCATTTCCTATGCCAGAACTGTAATACATTTTGAAAAAATTTGCTTCATAGATTTTCATGTAATTGTATTTCTGTCGCAAAGTAGTAAACGTATTAAGTATTGGAAGGATCGGCGAATTGTTATCGAATTGAAAAACTTTAGAGCCTCCAGATATTAAAACCGTTTTTAAATACTTTTTCCCATACTTATAATTGATAGAAATACTAGGGTTGAGATGTTGGTTAGCAAAACCATACCGAATATCTGGTGTAATTGTTAGTGACTTTCTGCCAGTATAATTTTTAATATAATAGGCTGCAAAATCTATCACCCCTCCTTCAATTGTATTATAGAAAAGGCTTGTAAGCATTGGTGGAAACCCATAAAAAGATTTATTCTTTTGTACACTTATAGAATTACCAGTAAATAAAAACCCCATCAGTTTAAATTTATTCCTTCGTTTATCTAAAGAATCCAAATAATGAGGGTTTTTTCTTTCCACTTCAAGGCTATCTAATTTTCGATAAGTTTTTTGCTCCTCCAATACCAATGGAATTGGCCTGATACTATCCCAGTAAGAGATTGATTTTTTATTGGCACTATCTTCAAATTTTAAGATAGTATGATCGAAAAAATTCTTTTTGAATGTTGGATTTAGGTTGAATTTATCATATACCTGTAAAAAATTACCCCAGAAATCAAACCCAAATATTTTACCTGAAGGAGATAAGACCTGACTCTTAATGACCCAAATATTTCGGGAAACTGGTACATATAATTGTTCTAAAACCAAGGTATCTAGTAATTGCATCGCCTGTTCTTTCAGGATCTTTAATTGTACACTTTGTATCCGCCACTCATCTTCTACTATATTGATATACCCAGAAAATACTGGTTCGTATTTTCTTTTAGGAATTACTTTAATCCTACTAATTTCTCTGCCATTTTCAAAGAAGGTTCCCTCGAATTTATATTTATAAAAATTGAGTGCATTGTTTGCAATTGGGGAAACAAATCCCCGCGGGTTCAACCCCCTACCAAAGGATACATTATTTTCATATAAAGAAATAATTTGGGGATCGGCAAAACCAAAACCATCGCTCTGACCTCCAACTTTAGAAGAGCTCACATCAATTTTTTTTGAATCAGGTTCTTCAACTGTATAGGTAACTACCGACTCTGAAAGAAAAATTGATTTGTGTTTGCTAGTATCACCGTCTTCAAAATCAACGGCTTTTCCCATAAACTTTTTTGGATAAGCTCTCAGTTGCAATTGCCCTTTTAAGTAAACTTCACATTGAAACTTTTTGATTTCTTTTAAATGACTTTCCCTCTTGGATATTGCGTTACGGATGATGACATAGGCGGGGTCCTCACCACCAGAAGTTACCACTACTTCCTTAAGGTTGTATTGTTGTATTTCAAGTTCAAAATCAATTTTCAAAATTGCGGTAGAAACCTTAACAATTTTTTCGAGTGACTTATGTCCAACATGCTGTGCTATTAATATGTGAGTACCCAGTTCGATTTCTAAAGCATAAGAACCTTCTGAATTTGCCGTTGTACCCTTCGTTGTTCCTTTAATTATGATGGATGCAAAAGGAACCGGTGTTCCGGACTTATCTTTAACGATTCCAGATAATGTTGCGGACCTAGCTTGAAAAACATACAGAATCAAAAAGAAGGTAATGAGCTTTTGCATTGGTGCTTTTAGAAATCAATTTAAGTAGATAGTACTATCTGTGAACAACTATTCATAACAACTCAGCTCTTTTAACAATAGTTTAAAGGTTTATTTTTTTCTGGCAGTGCTTCCTGCGATAGCTGCAAGTCCACTTACTAATCCACCAATCAATCCTGTAATAAAAATTAGGATCCAATAAGATCCTCCTAGAGGAAATATTTTTGCAACTTTAAGCGAGAGCAAATGATCATTTGCCATATCCTTTAAACATGCTAAACTTGCCCACAATAGAAATTGCCCAAGAAACCCAGATAAAAATGCTTTTAGCGGTTTTTGGTGTACTCCCAGTGCCACTAAAAAGGCGGTAATTATAAAAGACCACCATGGCATATTTGTAAACAAGCCGACAGCGAAGCCAAGAAAAGCAGTTAATATTAATGCACTAATAAATTTCATTTGTATGTTTTATGGATTGCTTATCCGTTAACGAAAGTAATATGCCATTTAATTTTTTCATTTTTGGAAATATCATCTTTAGAAAGAAACAACAACTTATAATATTTTCCAGCGGCCCAGCTATCAATAAAATTATCGTAGAACTTACTACCTGGGTTACCACTTTGCCCGCCTGGATATACGCCATAGGCTTCAATCTCATCTGTTAAGTGTACAATCATTCTCCAGCTTGGTCCATGCGTTTCTGTTGTTGCATTGATACAATTTTTACCCCCTCCAATTGGCAAATGCAATCTACTTAACGCTGGTAATTGGGATAAGTGGGTAACCCTTGTATCTTTTAATGTACCCCAGTCTAACTTTCTTTCCATTTCCAGTTTTTCTAAATACACAGAAGCTTTTTTACATGCTTCCATTACATCATCTTGAATGGTTTCGATCTTGTTTTTGGTATTGATGTTATCAGCAAAACGATAAATATTGCCTCTCAATAAATTTTCTAATAACGTGGAAGACTCAGGCCATGGCATTGGACTTTTTGCGTCCTGAAAATCATCTTTCCAAACAACCTGTTCAAGGCTATCCCAAATTGCGTTGAATACAGTTGCTCCTTGTGCTGTTATTTCATTTCTGAAATTCCAATCGCGCAGAATACTAACGAATTTTCTTTCGGTTACTGTTAATTTATTTTCATCAATATTTTTTAATAATACTGGCCTAGCTAACTCTGCAAATACGTCATAATTTTCCATTTGCAAGTATTGCATATCTATTGCAGTAATATCATTCATTACTGCCAATCTTTTGTTGATCATGATTCCACGGTATAGCGGAAAACTTCTGGCAGTTCCAAGATAGTATGGATAACTGGAATCCGTAGCATTTTGGTTTGCACTGCTAACCCATCCTCTTTTAGGATTTTTGATCATTGGGTTTTCACCCTCTGGAATCATGCCCTGCCATTTATAGGTTGAATCTAATCCAGGCATAATAAAATCGCCCTGTCTATTCCATCTTGCAACAAAACTTCCCTGCTGCTTGATCGCAATATCGCCTGACTTAGATGCAAACGCAAAGTTTTGTCCCGGGCAGCTCCAATCTGCAATAGCTTTTTCATAATCATCAAAATTCTTTGCTCTGTTTAATTTGTAGAAGGTTTGTAACCCGTTACCAGCTGTGTTTGCAGTCCATTTAACCGCTAAATTTTTAGGATGTGTATTATCATTTTTATAATGTTGATCATACATTACAGGGCCCAAATCAGTCATTGCAATATATTCGTGCAAATCAGACTGACCTTTTACTTTAATTGTTTCTACTCTAAGCTCAGCAGTTTTCCAAGCACCATTGTACCAGTATTCTTGCATGCTTGTATCTTTAAATTTCACTTCGTAATAATCAAGCACATCTCT
>JAYUFN010000113.1:0-2219 GCA_043738705.1 Bacteroidota bacterium | reverse complement strand
CATACTTTAATAATTCCCGATACATTTTATAAGCATGGTCTCCATCTTTCAATCTTGCCCATAAATTAATGCGCCAACCTTTTGACCAACCTGTTGTTTCATCACCCTTTATCTCTAGTGTTTTCTTAGCTGCTGCTGCAATTAAAGGAGTCTTATCTAGTGTAATATGAGTACCCGGAAACAACCCATATAAATGGCTTTGGTGGCGGTGCTTAGGATCTGAGTCTTCCCAATCATAATACCACTCTTGTAAATTACCTTTGCTACCCACTTGATATGGATGTAGATTATTTAATGCACTACTAATTTTTACTACAAATTCATGATCATTTTTCAAAACTTGTTGTGCCGCTATAATATCTAAAAACAATTCTCTAATCATTGCTAAATCTGCTGTGCCACCAAAAAGAGTTGAACCAATATATCCAGTTGGAGTTTTAAAAGTATTTTCTGGCGAAGTAGAAGGGGAAGTAATGTACTGACCAGCACTATCCTTTACTAAATAAGCCAAACAAAATTCAGCAGCACCCTTCATCAAGGGGTACGCATTTTGTTCTAAAAATTTCTTATCCTGTGTATATAAAAAGTGTTCCCATAAATGAGTAGTCGACCAAGTGCCACCCATTGGCCAATTAGCCCAGCTTGGATCTCCACCACCAAAATTTCCTACAGGATTCGACATCGCCCAAATATCAGAATTATGATGTACCACCCAACCTGGCAAATTATAAAATGTTTTTGCTGTGATGCGCCCAGTAGTTGCAAGATTATTAATGAACTGTAAAAAAGGTTGATGCATTTCAGAAAGATTGGTATTCTCTGCTAGCCAATAATTTTCTTCTGCATTAATATTCATGGTGTAATTGCTCGACCAAGGTGGTTGTAAATAGGGATTCCATAAGCCTTGTAAATTAGCTGGAACCGAATTGGTACGAGAACTACTAATTAATAAGTATCTGCCATATTGAAAATATAATGTTTCCAAATAAGGATCCGTAAACCCTGTTCCATATCTTTTTAACCGTTGGTCTGTAGGCAAGTCTACTGCTTCTTTATTAGCGATTTTTAATTGAACTCGTTGATAGAATTTTTGATAGTCTACTACATGATGTTTTTTAATTTCCTCCCACCCTACTAGCATGGCTTGTGCTAATTGAGTACTTGCAATAGTATTGTTATTCAACCCATTTTTTGCCGGCTCTTTGTCAAAGCCATTGAAACTAGTGGCCATTGAAACATAAATGGTGGCGTCTGTTGCATCAACTAAACTTATTGTTGAATCTGTTTGCGATATTTTCCCGGTGGAAGATTGAATATTTATTTGTGCAGTAAAGCGTGTTCCTTTTTTACTATCGAAAACAATTGGGTTTTTATTTTTTTGTAAATAAGATGGATCGGCTTTAAATGGAGCATTTCCGTTCACCAATATTGAATTTGCCGAAGTGATAGTATTGTGCGTTAATAAGGATTCAAAACGAATCGCAAAACTGAGCGCGCCGACCTTTTTGCTAGTTAAGTGTATGGCAAATATTTTATCTGGATTAGAAACTAAATAGGACCTGCTAATTTCATTATTAGCCGATGTCGTCTTCACTTTGGCAATCGCATGATCTAAATCCAATTCGCGATAATAATCAGTAATAAAAGGATCGTCTTTGATGTCAACCAATAGTGTTCCAAGTGGCGCATAAGATTCAGAAAATTTACCTTGTATTTTTTTTATCAATTGCTCAGCTTTCCTATAATTCTTATCCGCCAAGGCTTTTCGCACATCGGGTAAATTTTTATACGCTTGAGGATTCATATTGGCATTTACCGGCCCACCAGACCAAAGTGTGAGATCATTTAAATATATTTTATCAGTTGAAATCCCCCCAAATACAGTGGCTCCCTGCATTCCATTTCCCAACACTAAAGCTTCTTCAAAATAGTTAGCCGGGCTATCATACCACAACTTAAGTGGAGTTTGAATAGAGATTATTACCGGCGAAGGGATCGAATTGTTTTTTTTAACTTGTTTTTTCTGAGCGAAAATGATAAAAGGAGTGCAAATGATTATAACAAATAGTTTCAATTTTTCCATAAAATACATCCGGTTAAAGTATTATTAAAGCTACTCCATTTCATGTATTTATTTTTATTGATTTTGGTCAAATGGATTTAGTTAAATTTGATAAAAAAGTTAAAAAAAACAATTCGATCCCTTCGCCGGTAATAAT
>JAYUFN010000112.1:0-6212 GCA_043738705.1 Bacteroidota bacterium | reverse complement strand
CATCAACTCTTTGGATCTGGTTTGTGAGAGGCACTAAACCGGATGTGAGTATGATGTGTAATGGATTACTCGCAGGTTTGGTTGCAATTACTGCTCCTTGCGCATTTGTGTCACCTAGCGGCGGTTTACTAATCGGATTAATTTCTGGTATTCTCGTTGTGGAAGTAACCCTATTTATAGAAAGAAAATTAAGAATCGATGATCCAGTTGGGGCAATTGCTGTTCATGGTGCAAACGGACTTTGGGGCGTTCTAGCTTTAGGGCTCTTTGCCGATGGTACTTATGGGGATGGTTTAAATGGGGTAAAAGGAACCGTAAAAGGTTTATTTTATGGTGATACCGGGCAGTTTTTTGCAGAATTGATTGGCGGTGTTACGAATATTGTTTTTGTAGGGCTCGCCGGTTGGCTGATGTTCAAATTATTGGATCTGATTATTGGAAATAGAGTGAGTACCGATGTGGAACTATCGGGACTAGATCTATCTGAAATGGGTATTGATGGCTACTCCGGTATTAAACTGGATAAAAATGCAGAAACGCCTTTATCGAGATAAAGTAAAAAGTAAAAAGTAAATATTCAAAAGTATAAAAGGGTTGCACTTTAAAATGCAGCCCTTTTATACTTTAAGGCTAACTTGAAACTACTTAAAAAACAAATATCCAATAGGCCTTTAAACCTTTTTTTTAATTAGATTATAAGACTAATTTTTTAAACAACCTAAGATTTAAATCAGATTTTTCGATGACATAGCTCATTTTAAGTATTGGCGAGATTTTGTGAACTTTGTACTAATGTTGAAACAATAAAGTTTAAACAGAAAAAATACCATCAAAACACGCCATGAAAAAAGAAATAACCTTCAGTTCATTATTCTTTCTTAGCATTCTATTCTCAGTGTTCAGCAATCAGGCAATTGCACAGTCTGTAAAAGCCAAACCTTGGATACCTCCTGCTTCAGTTAATTTAAACAAAAACCCACTAGCTCAAGATGCTGCTGCGGCAAAAGAAGGTAAAAAATTATATATTACTTATTGTGCCCCGTGCCACGGCAACGCCGGTAAAGGCGATGGCATTGCTGCTGCTGCTGTAAACCCAAAACCTGCTGACCATACTTCCGAATCTGTTCAAAGTCATTCCGACGGAGCAATCTTTTGGAAAATGACTGAAGGAAGAGGGCCCATGATTTCTTACAAGCAACTGATAAATGATAATCAACGTTGGCAGCTAGTATCTTTTATTAGAACCCTTGCAAAGAAAAAATAAACTCCTGCTATTATTCAAATAGCAAACCACTCCTCTTCACGCAAAAATTATTTTATGAAATCGCAAACTATTTTAAGAAACCCGTTGCTGATTGTAATACTGCTTTTAAGTATGATTACTGGTTTACACGCACAAACAGTACCTGTCACAACTATCGATTCTTCCATTTATGAAAGACTAAACTATTTGGAAGACCAAGTTAATTATCACAAATCAGGGGATGACCATTTCATGGTAGTTGGTCTTGCCACATTCGGATTCGCTAGTAATTCTACCACCAATGTTTTAAATGGCATTGCTACAAATTCAAAAACAAATAGTTTAGGAGATGCTAACCACTTCGAATTTAGTCCGATGTTTCTGTGGCGTCATGGAAAGAAATTTTTAATGGAATTTGAACCTTCTTTCAGCAATAACGGATTGAGTGTAAACTGGGCAGATATCTCCTATTTTGCAGCTCCTAATTTGATTATTAAAGCAGGATATTTCGTATTACCCTTTGGTACCTATTCAAAAAGACAAGCAGCGGGTTGGATTAATAAACTTGCAACAGATCCAATGGGATTATCGAGTGTACCAACTAGTGATTATGGTATTGGAATTTCAGGTGGCTTACCATTGGGAAGCATGAAAATGAATTATGATTTTGCTTTATCTAACGGATCTCAACTAAATGCAGATGGTACTTTAAGTGGGGGAAATATCGTAGACAATAATAACAATAAAACCTTTACTAGTAGATTGGGAATTCTTCCACTCTCTAATTCATCACTAGAAATTGGAGTATCAGGAATGTTCGGAAAAGTGGGTACCCCAGGTATGCCAAACGAAAAAATAAAAGGCAATATGTATGCATTTGACTTAAGTTATGTAAAAACATTTGTTCCGTTTCTTGTCAATATCAAATCACAATATAACATAGTGAATATCGATAAAATGGATTACGTAAACCCAGTGGATACTACAGCCACTTACACTTTCAACAATAAAACTACTAATTCATTCGTACAGCTTTCTATTCGCCCTACAGGTATTCAGGCATTACACGATTTAGAAGTAGCTGGCAGATATACTACTTATAATACACCAGCTAACTCTACTTTTGGAAGCGACCAACACAGTTATTCTGTGGGACTAAATTATTGGTTAAGCTGGAGATCGGTTGTTCGTTTAACTTATGAAAAGTATACCGGCAATAGCACCGCTAGTCCTGCACTGAATGCTTTTACTGGTCAAACCAAATCAAATACCTTTTATTTACAATTCTCTATTCAACTTTAAAATATATCGCTATGAAAAAGTTTAAGCTATTATATAAAATATCATTTGGGCTGATTATTTTATGCTCAATCGTAACCATTTTTTCGCTGAATAGTTGTGCACCCTCAAAAGCTGTTGCAGCAAAATCAGGAGTACAATTATGGAGCGAAAATTGCCAAAGGTGTCATAATACCCCCTCACCAACAACATTTTCGCCAGAGATTTGGGAAACAGTTGGTTTACACATGCAAACAAGAGCATTATTAACAGAGAACGAAAGAGAAAAAATTGTAGAGTTTTTAAAAGCGAGCAGATAACTCATTACTCCATTGGATTAAAAAAGCTTATCAATTTCAATAAGCTTTTTTAATCCAATTTGAAGAATTTAAACTACTGATGCAACATTTTCAAAAACTCTAGCTTTATACGTTTTCTCCGATATAGCTCTTATAATTTCATCTAATTCATGTGCCGAAGAAAGCACAATGCCATTTATTTCTGTATGGTTAATTTTGTCCGCATACTGTATTTCTAATAACGATATTGCACCCATCATTCTGGCAAGTGGGGCTCTTACAACATGCGACTGAATCCAAGCAATATCCTTAAGAATATTATTTTGAGCCTTAAGTTCTTCTAAATTCAATTCAACGTTCTTCTTTGCCAAAACCAGCTCCTCATTTACATTCTTTAAAGCAATGGTTCTTGCATTTACTTTTTCTTCTAGCTCTAAATTATAATTATTTAGTTGCGAGAGCAAATAAACATTCAAGAGTAAATTCTTAATTCTTAAATCAACTTCTAGCAAATCTAAAGGTTTAGTCAGAAAATCGCTAGCACCCAGGGACAATGCTTTTATCTTTATCTCAACGTTTGCATCGGCTGTAAGCACAAGTATTTTTATTAATCCATCAGCTAACAACCCCTCTATATTAAGCTGCCTCATTACATCACTGCCTGACAAATAAGGCATCATTAGATCTAATAAAATTAAATCGGGCTTAAATTCACTCACTATCGCAAAAACTTCTCTTGGATCTTGAGTAACCCTAATATTTTGGTATTCTTTAAGGATGAGGAAATCTTGGAGCAACTCAATATTAGATAATTGGTCATCAACAATTAAAATTCTAGCATCCCGTAAGTCCGAATTCATAGCGATATTATTTAAATTTTCATTCAACATAAATTGTTGAATCAGAAAAAATATCGTTAACTCTTAGGGGAAGCAACAACAATTTACAAATATAAAAAAAAATAACAAATTGCAATAAAAAATCTATTTTTGTTATATGTACACTTATTTTCTCGCACAATCCCTATGTGCATGGATAATGTTGACTTTTGCCTCTAGTAAAATCAATACAACTTTTTTAGCCCTATGCAAGATACTGCTCCTTCTTATGAACAACTCATAAAAGAAAATGAAAGTCTCAAAAATCAGCTTTTTGATTCAAAAGATTTAAAAACTGTTTTTGGGCATATTTTATTCCACGCGGAAGACGCATTTTTAATTATACAAGATCATGTATTTGTGGAATGTAATCAGGCAGCCGAGCTTTTTCTGGGAGGCACTCATTCCCAAATTATTGGGAAGCCAATTAAAGAATTTTGTACTAAGGATCAGTTGTTCCCATTCGATCTTGCTCAAGAAGCCAAACTAAATAAAAGTGCAGCCGATCAAGAATCAAATCTGTTTGAATGGAAAATAAAAAGTTTAGATGGCAATGAAAAAATAGGTAGGGTAAGATATACTCAAATATATTTTAAAAGTAAAATAGCGCTATTTTGTTCAATATCTGAGATTACCATCCAAAAGGAGGTTATTACAAACTTATTAAAAAGTGATCTCACGTATGAATCAATTTTTGAATCAGACGGAAAAATAAACCTATTGATTGATGCAGAAACTGGAGAAATTTGTAATGCCAATAAAACAGCAATTGAATTTTATGGATTTCCTATAGAAGTGTTTCTGAAAAAGAGAATATATGAAATTAATATTGCCACTGTAAAGGAAGTTGAATATGAAATGTTACAAGTGAAAAATAATATAAAGAAATTTTTCTCATTTAATCATCGCATTGCAAGCGGCGAAATCAAGAATGTAGAAGTATATTCTAACACAATTGAAATTAAAAATAAAATATTCTTCTTTTCTACAATAATTGATATTACTCCGAGTGTAGAATTAAAAAAAGAATTAAGAAAGAATGAGGAAAGATTCAGTCAAATAGCAACTCATAGTGAAACAATTACTTGGGAAGTGGATACAAATGGTCTATACACTTATGTAAACTCAGTTGCAAATTTAGTATGGGGCATTAAACAGGATCAAATTATTAACAAGTTACATTTTTACGATCTTCACCCAGACCAAGGAAGAGAAGAGTTTAAAAAAGTGGTGTTTGATGTGTTTGAAAAAAAGTTGTCATTTGAGAGGTTGATTAATCCTAAAGTAACTGCAAGTGGCAAGAAAATTTGGGTAGAGTCTAATGCATATCCAATTTTAGATGACGCCCAGAATTTGATCGGATATCGTGGTTCGGACGTTGACATTACAGCTCAGCGAGAATCAGAAAAGGAAATCAAATTTCAAAACGATCAAATAAGAATACTTTCGGAAGCAATTAAACAATCTCCTTTATCTATACTGGTCTCCGACCTAGATCATATTATAACATTCGCAAACCCAACATTTGAATATGAAACGGGATATAGTCAGAAAGAGGTTATAGGTAAGCCCATAAGAATGCTTATATCCGATAAAGAGGATGATTCCGTTTACAAAAACATTTTGGATACCGTTTTAAAAGGAAATCAATGGGCAGGCGAACTTATCGCTAAAAATAAAAATGAAACATATTACTTGGTTGAATTGCAAGTTGCACCTATTAAAAATGAAAACAATATTGCGATATCCTATCTTACAATAAGCCAGAATATTACTAAACGTAAAGAAAGTGAACTTAAGATTTGGGAATTAAATACTTCATTGGAATTAAAAATTAAAGAACGGACGGCTCAATTAGAAAAAACAAATATTAATCTTTTAGCACAAATACAGGAAAATAAAAAAGCTGAAGTTACAATAAGTAACCAGGAAACTAAATATAGAACAGTTGTTGAAAATTTAAATGAAATAGTATTTCAGACCAACCCTAATGGGCTTTGGACATATTTAAATAAATCATGGGAAATAGTAACGGGATTCAGCATTGAAGAATCGTTAAATCAATTATTTGTAAATTATATTCATCCTGACGATAGAGCAAAAAATTGGGAACTTTTTGAACCATTAATTCAAAGAAAAAAGGAATATTGTAGACATGAAATCAGGTATCTTACTAAGGATGGAGGGTTCCGTTGGATAGAAGTTTTTGCGAAACTTGGGCTCGACGATAATAATGAGATTATCGGCACTTTCGGCACTCTATCAGATATCCATGCCCGGAAAATCGCAGAATTTAAACTAAAAGCGAGTGAATTAAGATTGAGCACTATTTTGGAGCACTCAAGTGAATCTATTGGAGTGCATGAAAATGGAATTTGGGGTTTATGTAATTTGGCTACTCTAAACATGTTTGGGTATGCGCACCATCATGAATTAATTGGAAAACCAATCTTGAATGTAATTGCTCTAAATGAAAGAGAAAGAATACTTGATTATGTAAAACGCCGAACTGCT
>JAYUFN010000111.1:0-16936 GCA_043738705.1 Bacteroidota bacterium | reverse complement strand
TTTTTGTCTCAATCAACGTTTTTGCTTTTTTGGCATTCCGAAGTAAATTCTCACATAAAGGGCGAGCTTCTGCAATAGATACCGTTCCGGCTTTGTTTACTGAGGCAATAATCGCAACAACATATTTATCGCCGATTTCTTGAGGTTCCGAAACATCACCAAGACTATGTTCGTAAGTCCAACGAACTAATTGGCGACTTGAACCAAGACCAACAATCTGATAATCGTTTGCTTTGATATCATTTCCCATCAACAATCGTTTTAATGCCTTAAGCGCATTTTCGTCGTAAGATTTTCTGTTCTTGCTATTCGCAGCAAATTGTGCGGCGGCTGTATTAGCATTGCTTACCGTTTCATTGCTTGAAACAATTGCTTTTGACTTATACGCAATTTTGTATGCGGGAGCAAAGTTTTTTTGACCTAATACTTCAATATAATGGTACCCAAATTCTGTTTTAATAACAGATTTAGATCCTACAGCATGATCGAAAACATAGTCGTTAAACTGCATGACCATTTTGCCCTGCGGGAAATATGGATAAACACCGCCATTATCTTTACTTCCAGGATCGTCGGAATATTTTGAGCAAAGTGCATTAAAATTTGTTCCTGCTTTAATTGCGGCGGCAATACTATCTGCTAATATTTTTCCTGTAGAGTCGGCACGAATAATTTGACCGTTCTGGGGGTTCTGAGTAGCAATAAGGATATGACGTACAGTAACACTATCGGGCCATGTTTTAACAGCAACCATTTTAGCTAATACATAAGAGTTGCCGTCAAGGTAAGGTCCGTAAACGTTTCCCACAGCTAAGTTTGTTAGAGAATCCTTATTTGTCTGCTGCATTTTTGATTTACTAAAGTAACTATCATAAAAGGGGAGGTCTGATCCAACCTTACTTAAAAACGTCTTTGCATCGGTTGTAGAAGAAAATTCTGCTTTGAATCCCTTGATCTCGCTATAAACAGTTTGAGAGTCAGTTGAAGAAGGAGATGCATCAAACCCAACATATTCAATAGTTCTGGTCTCTTCTTCTTTTTTGAATTGATTGCTATGTGAACTAATATAAGTGCTTATTTCATCATCAGAAACTTTAACTGTACTATCAGAAATTGAATTATACGGTGCATAGGCATAAGAAATACTAGCAATCGCATTATTATCGGATTGTTGTTTTTCTATCATCCATTTTGGTATATAGGCAGATTGCTGTAAGATTGCCTGATATTTTCCACGTAAGGATTGTTCAATGGTGGGCTCAATATATACAGAGTTAATCATGTTAACCTGTTCCGCGTTCTTACTTTTCTTTAATTGAGCAAACGCTTGTTTAGCATCATTAACTTTAAAAAGGCCTGTTTTAGGATCAGTAAATTCCTGACGGAGTGGAGAATTTTCGCCAAATAAAATTTCAGACAATTCTTTAGGGGTTACTTGCAATCCAAGTTTTTGAAATTCCTGTTGCAAAACAATTCTTTCAACTTCCTGATTCCATAAAGAACCAACCAGTTGTTCTCTCTGTGCACCTTGTGCGCCGTACATTTTTTCTTGTAGGGTGAGCTTCTCTTCAAATGCTAAACGCTCAATTTTTTCACCATTAACTTTACCCAATGTTGTGTTATCGGTAGATCTTCCTCCGCGACGCACACCATCCTGAAGAATGAAGGCAATCAACGCTAAAGCAATGATTCCAAAAATAATCCAGGCACCTTTATCACGAATACTTTGAATGACAGACATAATAGACGATTATTAAATTGATTTTAAGGATGGCAAAAATAGGGGAAAAAACATTAGAACAACTTGTGGAAAAAAGGGTTAAACCAATAATAGGCGGTAATTTGCTTGCCAACAAATGACAGAGAAAGACTGGAATAGGGGGTATTAATATAAAAAACTCATATTTATAGCAAAACCTTTCCACAAGGGGCTGTGCTAAAAAAGAGAAAGCAGTGTAAAAACTATAAATGTTGCTCAGAAAAAGTGGATACTAATAGAATAAGTTTATACAAAATTTAGATTCTTCAGAAATCTGCTAATTTTGAACCATTTTACACTCAGTTAATTAACAGTTACTAAGATGTGGATATGATAAAATGTATCATGTGAAAATGAATAATAACTATTGTGGAAAAAGTGGATGAATACTTACTGAATGGGGAAACTACCCTGTTTAGAAAATGTTGATTAGGGTGTGTAAAGCTTAAGTAATTAACTTTTAATTTTGGGCATAAGAAACTTATTAAGATATTAACAGCCCTAATAATAGTAGTGGTTTATATAAATAAGTATTATTAAATACTATTACGATGATTATGAACATTTCAAAAGAGCATATTTTTAAAAAAGGTTTTGTTGATATAGAAATTGATCCCACTATCGATTTATTTGCAGAGATTGAGCAACTAAAGAAAAAAAAGAATGCAATCATTTTGGCACATTACTATCAAGAACCAGATATTCAGGACGTGGCAGATTATATTGGAGATAGTCTTGGACTTGCACAAAAAGCAGAGCAGACCAACGCAGACCTGATAGTATTTGCGGGCGTGCATTTCATGGCAGAAACGGCAAAGATTTTAAACCCAAATAAAAAAGTTTTATTGCCTGATTTAAATGCGGGATGTTCACTTGCAGATAGTGCACCTGTAGATTTATTCAAAGCTTTTAAAGAAAATAATCCAGGCCATGTGGTGATTTCTTATATCAATTGTTCTGCAGAAATAAAAGCTTTATCAGATATTATTTGTACTTCAGGAAATGCAGAAAAGATTATTGAAAGTATTCCTCTGGAACAACAAATTATTTTTGCTCCAGATAAAAATTTAGGGGCTTATTTAAATAAAATTTCTGGAAGGAAAATGTTGCTTTGGAATGGAGCATGTATGGTTCATGAAATATTTAGTTTAGAAAAAATAACGAAACTTAAAATTAGACACCCAAAAGCAAAATTAATTTCGCATCCCGAATGTGAAGAACCAATTCTAAGAATTTCTGATTTTGTAGGGAGTACTACTCAATTATTAAAATATACTTTATCAGATGATGCAACAGAATATATCGTTGCAACAGAGACTGGAATATTACACCAGATGCAACAGAATAACCCCAACAAAACTTTTATTCCTGCCCCGCCAACAAATAACTGTGCTTGTAATGATTGTCCTTATATGAAGCTAAATACACTCGAAAAACTATACTTGTGTATGTTATATGAGGCCCCAGAAATACAGATGGATGAAAATCTACGCCTTGCGGCTAAAAAACCAATAGACAGGATGCTTCAAATTAGCAGGGCGGCTGGTTTAATAGGATAACAAATCTTTTTTAGTGTAAAAAGGTTTTAGTTTAGTCTAATTTTTGTTTTTTTATCAAATCCTTAATTAGCTTCAATAATTAATAAAAACTAAAAACTAAATCCATTAGCACAATATTTACTAAAATAATTAGTTTAATTAATTATTATCTATTATTTTTATACCCCATTAAATTATAAGACTAAATAAAGCATTATGAGTAACGCAGAAAAATTGAAAGCTTTAAAGCTAACTATTGATAAGATTGATAAAGATTACGGTAAGGGAAGTGTAATGATGATGAATGAAAAAAGTCAGGAACCAATGGAAGTAATTTCAACAGGATCTATAGGGCTAGATGCAGCACTAGGAGTAGGTGGCTTACCAAAAGGAAGGATTGTTGAGATATACGGACCAGAATCTTCCGGAAAAACAACCTTAGCGATTCATGTCATTGCAGAAGCCCAGAAAAAAGGGGGTATGTGTGCAATTATTGATGCAGAGCATGCCTTTGACAGTTCGTATGCAAAAGCGCTTGGAGTAGATGTAGATAATCTATTAATATCGCAGCCCGATTATGGTGAGCAGGCTCTAGAGATAGCAGATCGCTTAATACTATCTGGCGCTATCGATGTAGTAGTGATTGACTCTGTGGCAGCGTTAGTTCCAAAAAGTGAATTAGAGGGAGAGATGGGCGACAGCAAAATGGGATTACATGCTCGTTTAATGAGTCAAGCACTAAGAAAATTAACAGCAACGATCAATAAAACAAATACTATTTGCATTTTCATTAATCAATTGCGTGAAAAAATTGGAGTGATGTTTGGAAATCCAGAAACAACAACAGGAGGAAATGCTTTGAAGTTCTATGCTTCAGTACGTTTAGATATTAGAAGAATGACTCAGATAAAAGATGGAGATACCGCAGTAGGAAATCATGTAAAAGTAAAAGTGGTTAAAAATAAAGTGGCTCCTCCTTTCCGCGCTGCTGAATTTGATATAGTATTCGGGGAAGGAATTAGTAAAGTAGGCGAGATCGTAGATATGGGAGTAGAATTGGGTATAGTAAACAAGAGTGGAAGTTGGTTTAGCTATGAGACCAATAAATTAGGACAAGGTCGGGATTCTGTGAAGAAACTACTACTTGATAACCCTCCTTTGGCAAATGAGATTGAAGCAAAGATTCGTGCTAAAATTAACGAGGGCAAGGTAGTTGCCGAAGCATAAATTGTTTGATGGGTTAGTAAGTCGGCCATCCTGAAAGGGGTGGCTTTTCTTATTTCCCCAAGAGCCTTTGATTTATTGTGAATAAGGAATATACTAGAAGCCCAAAAAATACGTTTTAAAGTCACTGATTCCAGGTAAAATAGAACCCGGCAGGTAATATTTTACTTAAAAACGAAGGAAAAAATGAAGGCAAACTCCTACATCCCTGCCCTAACAGGCGTAAGAGCCATTGCGGCTTTTTTGGTTTTTTTTCACCATATTAACCAGATGGATTTTCCATTTCCGTTAAAAAGAACAATGAACGAATTCCATATGGGGGTTACGATGTTCTTTTTATTAAGTGGGTTCCTTATTTGCATGCGATATTATGATAGTTGCGAACTTTCTGAGAATTGGTTCAGGAAATATATAAAAAATAGAATTGCCCGAATTTATCCCATGTATTTGTTGTTAACGCTTTTAACTTTCGGTATGTTCTTTATGTTTGGGGGAGAGGGAAGCATCATCAATGGATTTGGGTCACCTATTGTAATTTTATTGCTTAATATTTTCTTTTTAAGAGGATTCTTTGATGACTTTAAGTTTACCGGGGTCGCACAGGGATGGTCTTTAACGGTTGAAGAATCGTTTTATTTTTTAGCTCCGCTTCTCTTCATGAGAATAAAAAAAAATAAAAACGCCATTTTTTATCTACCGGTAATCTTAATAGCAACTGGTTTAGTTTTAGTAGTCATTTTTAGAAATATACCTTTTTACGGTTTCTTTGGTAATTTTACGTTTATGTTCTTGTATACTTTTTTAGGGAGGAGTACAGAATTCTTTATAGGAATGGGTTTGGCCCTGATTGTTTTAAAGATGAACGAAGCAGATAGAAAATATCCCCTATTTACTTTTCTCGGTATATTTTGGATTGCGGGTAGTATTGGAATTATGGCAAGTCTGCCCCTAAACGGAATCGAATACGGATTGTATCATCCCATTGGAATTTTTACAAACAATCTGGTATTGCCCATTGGAATTGCTTTCTTTTATTTTGGTGTAATTAAGGAAAGGTCGGTAGTTCGCAGATTTCTCTCTACCGCCACCATGCAATTGCTTGGAAAGAGTTCTTATATATTCTACTTAATACATATTGGTATCATAGCCAATTTTGCAAAGAATTGGTCTAGGGTGAGGGTAGATTCATTGTACGAATGGTTAGATTATAAAGGGTATGACTGGTTAGCTGCACACCTGAACGACAGCGTGTTATTTATTGGAGCAGTTTTTATCATTTTGAATTTGGTATCGATCATTTTATTTAAGACAATTGAAGAGCCGTTGAACTTATATATTCGAAAGTCAAGGCTGCTGGAAAAAAAACAAACCAGCGCAACGTAATGTATATCGGATATTTTAAACATAAATTATGAAGTGTCTATTATATTTTATTATCACCATGATCGGTTTGCTTGGCAATAAAGCAATTTGTATTGCTGCTGCATTTAATAACACGAATAATTACGCCGCTTCTGCAACGGGACAAGTAAATGTCACAATCTCCCCCACCAAAAAAAGTGGAGCCTTTAATACCAAATCAAAAGTCAATTATAATCTCTACGTTAAAAACGGTTTGCCAGAAGAACAAAATGGAACCATCACCTATAAAGTGAAAGATGTTGGCGGCTCTGAAATAATGAGTAAAACCTTTGATATTAAAATACCGGCAAATAAAAAAATTGCAACAGTTATTAATATTTTGCATTCTACAGAAGGTCAATTTTCGATTACATTCAATTTGGTTTTGAATAATAACAAATCCGATTTTAATTTTAATTTTGCATTTAACCAAGGGAAGAATTTTTCCATTAAGCCGGAAAAAGAAAAACAAAAGAAAATCAAATCAGTAAGTTTAGAGGTTCCCGATCCGGAAATGGAAGGGGAAATTAAAACAACGTTTAAGCCAATTAATCAAGACGGAGTTTTTCTAGAAAAAGATCCCATTATCTATTATTTGGAACTACACAATACCTATCCCATTTCACAGGAGGGAACAGTAAGTTATCGGGTTCGAGAAGCAACAAAAGGAACCATCGTATCACAGAAGGTCTTTGATGTTCGGCTCAAAAAGAGGGGTACTCAGAATTTAAAAATAGTTGTAAGCACTCCTCCAAAACCAGGAATATATAATATTGATTTTTCGGTAAATACAAATACTTATGACGATACTTCGCATTATGCATTTGGGTATGAAATAGCACAAATTAATACGCCTTATCACCGACCAGAGGATTTTGATGAATTTTGGAAGAGGGCAATGGAAGAACTTGCTACAATAAATCCCTCTTATAAAGTAGAAGAGGATCCTGAGCTAAGTGATGTCAAATTCAATGTATATCATGTAGAAATGAATTCGCTCGATAATGTAAAGATCAATGGATGGTTGACTATTCCGAGGACAAAAATGGGCGGTAAGTTTCCTGTGGTAGTTGGATATGGTGGCTATCAGGTGATGGCCAGGCCCCTTAAGTTTGATGACTTTGCGTGTTTTACGGTGAATACTAGAGGTGCCGATAGAGAAAATTCTTCTGATATAAATCCAAATGGAGAAGAACTTTTAACCCTCAATATTTGGGACCCGAAACACTATGTATATCGAGGAATTTATATGGATTGTATCAGGGCGATAGATTTTTTATACGCAAATGAAACAATGGGATTTGATGTAAACAGAATTGCACTATTTGGAGGAAGTCAGGGTGGATCTTTTGCACTAATCGTTTCTGCGTTAATGAATAAAAAAATAAAAACTTGTATTGCAGATAATCCAACATATTGCGATTACCATTTGAATCTAGCAATGGAATCGCAAATTAGAGAAAGATCATTTGTGTTGGAGTATATTCACAAATTCCTAGCGGCAAACAGAAACTATACATTGAATGATTTACTCCAGACGCTTAGTTATTTTGAAATTCAAAATTTTATTCCAAAAATAAAGTGCCCAGTATTGTTCGGAATTGGATTATTAGACCCACTTGCGCCAGCAGTAACTACGATTGGAGCGTATAATAAATTAAATCCAGAAACGATGAAAATGAGTGAAATATATACTTTCCCAACATTGGCTCACGAGGTACCGGAAAGGCATAATACATTTAAGAGTACTTGGTTTTTTGAAAAATTAGCACCAGGCAAGAAAAACTAATAATACCACTATGAAAAAATCAATCATATTATTATTACTTTTTAGCCTAAGTAATTTGGCTAAGGCCGATTGGCCTGTTGGCAAAAAAAGAACGAACCTTACCCCCTCGTTTACATATTATTATACAAATCGAATTTTTGGAGCGGACGGAAAAGTGAGAGCTTCACCAAACGGGGATAAATTTACTTCAAAAACGTTGAATTTTTATGGCGTTACTGGCCTGTCAAGAAGACTAGACTTGATTTATAATGTTCCAATCGCGTTTATTACAGCACAAAATATTTTTGTAAAGAATACAAAAATAGGTATCGCCGATGTTTGGGTAGGATTAGCATACCACACACCGTCTCAAGATTTAAAAAGTTTTTTTACTGTAAAGGGGCAATTGATTATTCCAATGTATAGCAATACCAACATACCACACTTAGGATATGGATCACTTGGAGCACAGATTGCCGCAAATTATTCTTTTAGTCCTAAAAAAGGAAGTTATTTAGTAGCCGAAGGGGTGTATACAAGGTATTTTGCACAGCAGGATGGCCCCAATCAATACCTCTTGAATCTTACCTATGGAAAGGAATTGGCTAGTGCGATGTTGATTACTTTTACTTTTAATAACTTGATATCAGTAAGTGCAGACAAAACATTTAGTAACAATTTAAATGCAAATAAAGATTTTACTATTGGAAAATTATCTGGCGCAATTGGAAAGAAAATTAGTAGAACAGTTACTCCTTATTTTCAAACATATTATACTATTTATGGAAGAAATTCGGGACTAGGCTTTGGCTGCTCCCTCTTTGTATCAATCAAAATTCCTTAGAAGGAGAAAATTTTTAAGATCGGATTACCAATACAATAGCAATAAATAAGACGGGATGATATACTTTATTTTAAAGCCCTTCATTCAGTTTTCATTAAAAATATTTTGTCCAGAACTTAAGATATCTGACGAAGCCATTCGAAATATAAAAGGGCCGATTCTTATCACCGCCAATCATCCCAATTCTTTTCTAGACGCAATCATTATTGCCTCTATTTTTAAAGAACCGATATGTTTTTTAGCAAGAGGGGATGCTTTTGTAAAACCTTGGCATAATTATTTATTGCGCTGCTTAAATATGTTTCCAATATATCGGTTGAGTGAGGGAACAGAAAATCTTTCATTAAATACTTCTACATTCAAGAATAGTAAAAACGTTTTAAGAAAAAATGGAATCTTATTGATTTTTATTGAGGGAATTTGTGTTAATAAACATGAATTACAACCGTTTAAAAAAGGGGCTGCAAGAATTGCCTACTCTTGCTGGAAGGAAGGAATACCTTTAAAAGTATTGCCACTAGCAATAGCGTATAGAAAAATCAACCAATTTGGAAAATCAGTAAATATTGAAACAGGGCCGCTACTTCAAAAAAACGATTTAATGCCAGCTGAAGAAGAAGCCAAGAATCATCTAAAATTTAACCAGTCATTATTTAGTAAAATAAATAAATTGGTTCATGTTCCTCAAACACAGCATAAAAAATCGAGTGTTTTTTTTCTACTTGAATGGGTAGGAAAATCAATACACCTACCATTGTACTTGCTAGTTTCAAATATTGTTCGGAGTAAAACAAGAGACACCGTTTTTTATGATTCTGTATTATTCGGCACACTTTTTTTCAGCTATCCGTTCTATTTATTATTTATAACAATTATTTTATTCCGCTTGCAAATACCTGGAATTTGGATATTAATTTTGATTGGAACCCACCCGCTAACGGCTCTTTTCGCCGCAAAGTCTAAAATGCGTGCTGGCGATATTTTAGGTATTAGCGTTCATGGAATTCCAGTAAATACAAATCAATAAAAATAAATCTCAAGAATGACTCAGCAAATACCAAATTCAACCAAACACATTATTGAACAAGCAATTCGTATCGCCGTATTAGTATTATTGATATTTTATTGTATTGAAATTCTTGCGCCATTTATAATGCCGGTTTTATGGGCAATTATCATTGCTGTGGCAATCTTTCCGCTACACAAACAATTGCGAAAAAGACTAGGAAATAGGGAAAAACTTTCTGCTGCAGTTATTACTCTGGCAATTCTCTCGTTTATTTTTATTCCGACAGGATTTTTTATTAGTTCGATAGCAGAAACCCTCATCGACTTTAAAAAGGAGATAGAAGCAGGAACGATTCATCTTGATCAACCAAGCCCAAGAATACTTAACTGGCCTATTTTAGGTAAACCAGTGTATGACTTTTTGCAAAATCTTTCAGGCAGCGTATCGGCCATTTTTCAAAAATATCAAAGTGAAATTTTGAGTGTAGCTAAAACCATTTTGATCGGTGTTGTTGGCTCTGGCTTAACGCTGTTTCAGGTAATTTTTTCAATTATTATTTCAGGAGTGTTACTGGCTACCAAGGGGACGGTAGAAACAACAGAAAAAATTTTTAAAAAAATAGCAGGAAATAGAGGATCAGAATTTGTAATGCTTACAGCAAATACAATACGCAGTGTAGTGAAAGGCGTCCTCGGGGTAGCAGTAATTCAATCAATATTAGCAGGAACAGGATATTTTTTGGCGCAAGTGCCACATGCCGGAATATGGACTTTAATAACACTCATAGTAGCCGTTCTTCAAATAGGTACTAGCTTTGTTGTAGTTCCAGTAATCATATATTTATTTACTACTGGCAACAATGTTTTTGCTGGGCTTTGGACGGTATATTTTGTACTAGTAATATTTTCTGATAATATTTTAAAACCACTTTTACTGGGCAAGGGGGCAGAGGTTCCAATGCTTGTTATATTTCTGGGTGTAATAGGAGGATTTCTTTTATCGGGTTTTATTGGTTTGTTCACAGGCGCTATCATCCTTTCGATCGGATACAAATTATTTTTAGTTTGGATGCGCGATCAAATGGACGAAGCGCAAATTTCTGTTAAAGATTAAATAGCCAGTTATTTTCCATCTATCAAACAGTTTTACAGAGAATAGTAGATCTTTTGTAATTTAGAAAGTATGAAAAATATATTGATAGCATTTGCAATCCTTGCTTCCTCCACCGGATTCGCACAAGATAGTATTCGCATACCCGATATCGTCTCTGCAGCAAAGGTAATTGACCTGTCGTATACTCAAAAAGAGCTGGATACGATGTATGCTGGAGTAATGGAGAACTTCGAAAACTATCGCTTGATGCACAAAGAGCATTTGGATAATAGTGTTCCAATGAGTATGTGGCAGAACCCAGTTTTACCTGGAATGCATTTTGTAACTAAACAGGAACCGATCGATTGGAACATTCCTGCAAATATCAACCTTCCCAAAAACAAACAAGACCTCGCTTTCTATTCAATTTTAGAATTGGCATCACTCATAAAAAATAAAAAAATTAGCGCTGTTGAACTAACAAAATTTTATATCGATCGACTCAAAAAATTTAGTGACACACTGCAATGTGTTATTAGCTATACCGAGAACGTTGCTATGGAACAGGCAAAACAGGCCGATGCAGAAATTGCTAAAGGAAAATATAGAGGGCCACTGCACGGAATCCCTTATGGATTAAAAGATTTGTTCGCAGTGAAAGGAACTAAAACTACCTGGGGCGCCGCGCCGTATAAAGATCAAACCATCGATGTGGATGCCTATGTGTATACTCGTTTAAAAAACGCTGGTGCCGTACTGGTTGCAAAATTTACGCTTGGTGCATTAGCAATGGGTGACTATTGGTTTGGAGGGAGAACAAAAAATCCATGGAATTTAAATAATGGATCATCCGGATCTTCTGCCGGATCTGCATCTGCAACAGTTGCCGGTCTTGTTCCTTTTGCAATCGGTACAGAAACATGGGGTTCTATAACCTCACCATCTGGAGTTTGTGGTGCAACAGGGCTGAGACCCACATTTGGAAGTATTAGTCGCTCTGGAGCTATGACATTGAGTTGGAGCCTTGATAAAGTGGGCCCGATTTGCAGAAGCGCAGAAGATGCGGCGCTTGTGTTTAGTGCTATTCACGGAACGGACGGGAAGGATCAGAGTGCTGTGAATATGCCCTTTAATTATAAAACACAAAACAGTTTGAAGGGAAAGAAGATAGCATACGCCAAAAACTATTTTGATAAAATCACAGACACTAGCAGAAACGAATGGAAGGTCTTAGAGGAGTATAGAAAGTTAGGTGTTGAGCTAATTCCAATAAATTTTCCTGATAGTGGAATTTATAATTTCAATATCATGCACGTAGTAATTAGCGCAGAATGTGCAGCCGCTTTCGACGAGTTTACTAGGATGGGGATCGATGATCAAATGACCAGACAGGGAAAATATGATTGGCCCAACAGTTTTAGAGTTTCGAGGTTGATGCCAGCAGTAGAATATGTAAATGCTAACCGACATCGCTATTTATTGATGCAAAAAGTAAATGAATTGATGGAAAAATATGATGCAGTGATCTGCCCAAATTTTGGAGGGAATCAATCAGCAATTACAAATTTAACTGGTCATCCTGTAATTGTTTTTCCAACAGGGTTCAATAAAACTAAAACGCCGACAAGCATCACATTGGTTGGAAAATTATATGATGAAGCAACCATCATTACAATTGCAAAAGCCTATCAACAATCAACGAATTGGAATAAATTACACCCTCCAATGTTTCAATAATAAAATTTGTTATTACTCAATTTATCAGCAATCATGAAAAAAAACTATCGGCTTATTCTCTGTATTCTTGGGAGCGGTGTACTATCTATCAGTGGTTTTGCACAAAAAAATATTACAGGATTTAGTGAAAAATCTGCTAGCGAGCAGAAACAAATTGAACAAAAATTCGATGCTGGCTTGAGCGCAGACCGGATTGGAAAAAACATCAAAGAGCTATCTGCCAAACCACATCATTTAGGATCCGTTGGAGGAAAGGCAGTAGCCGAGAATATTCTGGCGCAATTTAAATCCTATGGATGGGATGCTACAATAGAAACCTATCAAGTATTATTTCCTACCCCTAAAACAAGGCTTTTGGAAATGACGTCACCAACTATTTATAAAGCTTTGTTGAAAGAACCAGCATTAAAAGAAGACGCTACTTCAAATCAGGAAGATCAGCTACCTACTTATAATTGCTGGAGTGCAGACGGAGACGTTACAGCTGATCTGGTATTTGTAAATTATGGAGTTCCGGCCGACTATGAAGTATTAGAAAAACTAGGGATTAATGTGAAAGGGAAAATTGTGATTGCAAAATATGGACATAGCTGGAGAGGGATTAAGCCAAAAGTAGCACAAGAGCATGGAGCAATAGGTTGCATTATTTATTCGGACCCGAATGATGATGGATATGGTGCCGGAGAAGTTTATCCAAAAGGACCGTTTAAAAATGAATATGGTGTACAACGTGGATCCATTATGGATATGGTTATTTATCCTGGCGACCCACTAACACCAGGTGTTGGAGCAACAGCAAATGCAAAAAGATTAGATAGATTAGCAGCAACCAATCTTTTAAAAATACCAGTGTTGCCTATTAGCTATCATGATGCAAAACCATTGTTGGAATCATTAGATGGAATAGTTGCACCTGAATCATGGAGAGGTGGTTTCCCCTTTACCTATCATATTGGATCAGGCAAAACAAAGGTTCATTTGAAAGTAGATTTCGATTGGAAGATTCGTCCTGCTTATGACGTAATTGCAAAATTGAAAGGTGCAGAATTTCCTGATCAGTGGGTAATTCGTGGTAATCACCACGATGCATGGGTGAATGGAGCTAACGATCCGATTAGCGGAATGGCTGCTTTATTAGAAGAAGCTAGATCAATTGGCGAATTAGCAAAATCAGGATGGAAACCAAAAAGAACTTTGGTGTATTGTGCTTGGGATGGAGAAGAACCAGGACTTATTGGATCTACTGAGTGGGTAGAAGACCATGCAACAGAATTACAAGAAAAAGTGGTTGTATATATTAACTCTGATGGAAACGGAAGAGGATTTTTAGATGTTGAAGGATCTCATGCTTTAGAGCAAATGGTTTCTGAAGTAGCAAAAGATGTATCAGATCCACAAACGGGTGTTCCTGTTTATGAAAGAAGAAGGGCAAGCGACTTGATAGCAGCTTCAAGCACAAAAGCGCGACAAGATATTTTAAATGAAAAAGAATACCATATTGGTGCAATGGGTTCGGGCTCTGATTATTCTTCATTTATTCAACACCTGGGATTACCATCCTTGAATATTGGATATGGCGGTGAAGATGCTGGTGGTGAATACCATTCTATTTATGATAGCTATGATAATTATAGCAGATTTAAAGATCCCTCATTTGTATATGGTGTAGCGTTGGCAAAAACGGCAGGACGCACAGCATTGCGCTTGGCTGATGCAGATGTTTTACCATTCGATTTTAGTCGCCTGCAAAAAACCATTTCGGGATATGTAAAAGAATTGTCTGCTACTGTTGATCAATTACGCGAAACCACAAAACTGGAAAACGATTTGATCAAAACAAATGTGTATCAATTAGCACAGGATCCAACCAAACCAGAGAAAACGCCTGTTACAAAAGCGGCAATCCCCTATCTTGATTTCCATGAACTACAAAATGCATTGGATGATTTTGATAGATCCGGAAAAATTTTGAACGAATGGTTGAGCAAACAAGACAATAAGGTAAGCGCAAAAACAAATCAGGCTTTATATCGTGCCGAGCAACAACTATTATCTGCTCAAGGTTTACCAAGAAGAAGCTGGTTTAAACATACTATTTATGCACCAGGATTTTATACGGGCTATGGTGTAAAAACAATGCCAGGTATCCGTGAAGCAATTGAGCAGAAAGACTGGAAAGAAGCGCAGGAGCAAATGAATATCGACGCTGCGAATATTGCTTCGTTAGCAAAATATTTACAAGCGATCACTCAATAAAATATAATTTTTGAAAAAACGTATACCGATAATCGCCTTTGTTTTTTTGTTTGGTTGTTCTGTTTCACATAAAGCGAGTTCAAAGAATGATCAAATAGGGTCCTTGAAATTTATCAATGAGTATGTAGTACCCTACAATCAGGACTACAAAGGAACAACGATTGGTGGATTATCGGGAATAGATTATGATCCAGAAAAGGGAATTTATTATTTTATTAGCGACGACAGATCTGCTGTTAATCCAGCTAGGTTTTATACAGCAAAATTAATAGTAAGTGAAAAAGGAATTGATAGCGTGCAATGGATTGCAACAACACCTATGTTGCAATCCAGCGGTAAACCTTATCCTAACTCAAAACAAGATCCCGCACACACACCAGATCCCGAAGCAATTAGATTTAATAAAAAAACAAATGAATTGGTGTGGACAAGCGAAGGGGAAAGAATTGTTCATGGAAAGGATACTGTGCTCGAAAACCCCGCTATCACAAGCATTTCATTGAATGGAAAATATATCGACACGTTCCCATTACCCGAAAATTTGTTGATGCGTGCACCTGAAAAAGGACCAAGACAAAATGGAGTTTTAGAGGGATTAACATTCGACAATAATTTCCAAACACTTTATGTGAATGTAGAAGAGCCTCTTTACGAAGATGGGCCAAGGGCAGACACTAAACCCAATAATGCGTGGGTAAGAATTTACAAGTATGATATTGCAAGCAAAAAAAACACGGCTCAATTTGCATATCATCTTGAACCAATTGCATACCCAGCAATACCTATTGATGCTTTTAAAATAAATGGCATACCAGATATTTATGCAGTAGGTAAAAATAAATTATTGGTAATAGAACGATCTTTTTCTTCGGGGCGATTACCATGTACAATTAAAGTTTTTTTGGCCGATTTAAATGCTGCAGAAGATATTAAGGAGAATAGTTCTCTAAAGATTAATCCAGTAACCAAACCAATTAAGAAAAAATTATTATTGAATATGGATGATTTAAAAATCTATATCGACAACATTGAAGGTGTAACATTTGGTCCAACATTAGCAAATGGACATCGGACACTCATTTTTGTATCGGACAATAATTTTGCATCCTTCCAAAAAACACAATTACTATTATTTGAAATTCTACCTTAGTACAATGCGCGGTTTAGTATTTCTTTTGCCTTTCTTTTTTTTAATGAGTTGTAAACCCAAAACTTATTATGAGAACCCACATATTGTGATACAAACTAAATATGGTGATATAGAAATTGAACTCTTGCCTAAACAAGCACCGAAAACGGTGGGGGCTTTTTTAAGTTATGTGGATTCGGGATATTATTATAATAGTAGTTTTTATAGAGCCCTGAATATGGAGAATCAACCATCTAATGCTCCAAAAACCGAGCTGATTCAAGGAGGAATTTGGAAGACAAACTACAAAAAAGCAAGTACTATCAAGGGTATAGTACACGAAAGTACCGCGCAAACAAAAATAGTACACACAGAGGGGGTGATTTCTTTAGCAAGAGCAAAACCAGGTACGGCTGGAACCGAATTTTTTATTGTGATTGGGAATCAACCCGGCCTTGATTATGGCGGCGAAAACTGTGAAGACCGCCAAGGCTATGCTGCATTTGGAAGAGTTGTAAAGGGATTAAATTTGGTATTTAAAATTTCAGGGCAAAAATTAAATGGGCAATATTTATCTCCACAGATTGATATTTTTAATATAGTAAGACTCTAATAATCCCATTGATTTTTAAACCTAAAAATCTTTAGTGGGTTCCCGATAAATTCATTTTTAGGCAATTTAATTTCTTTTGTTTTCAATAGATACCGATTTAACTTAGGTGTCCAATTATAAATTATGTCATTCCAATTACACGCGCCGTATTCTCCCGCTGGGGATCAGCCTTCTGCAATTCAGCAGCTTACAGATAATGTAAATGCTGGAGAGCAGTATCAAACATTACTAGGTGTTACAGGGAGCGGGAAAACGTTTACGATTGCGAATCTCATTCAAAATACACAGCGACCAACATTGGTATTGACTCATAATAAAACACTTGTAGCACAATTGTATGGAGAGTTTAAGCAGTTCTTTCCAGGAAATGCCGTGGGTTATTTTGTAAGCTATTACGATTACTATCAGCCTGAAGCTTATATGCCGGTTACGGGTACTTATATCGAAAAGGATTTGAGTATTAATGAAGAGCTCGACAAATTGCGACTGCAAGCAACCTCACAATTATTGAGTGGAAGAAGAGACATCATTGTGGTTGCGAGTGTGAGTTGTATTTATGGTATGGG
>JAYUFN010000110.1:0-2242 GCA_043738705.1 Bacteroidota bacterium | reverse complement strand
TATTTTTTGAAATCAATAAATATGTTGCTCAATTAATGAGTAAGCATACAGAATATAATGTTGAATTGGAAGAGATACACCATACACAAAAAAAAGATGCACCAAGTGGAACTGCCATCACACTTGCAGAGCAAGTACTGAGTTTTATAAATCAGAAAAAACAATGGGTGAATGAACCAAGTAACAATTTAAAAGATCTAGAAATTGTTTCTAAAAGAATTGATCCAGCCCCAGGCACCCATACCATTAAGTATACTTCCAGTGTAGATGATATAGAAATTATTCATACGGCTCACAATAGAATTGGATTTGCAGGCGGCGCAGTTTTGGCTGCTGAATTTTTACAAAATAAAAAAGGTATTTTTGGAATGAAAGACGTGCTAGGTCTGGAATAAATAGTAAATTTAATTGTGTAGAACCGATGACAAAGACCGTTATTTTCTTTTTAAAAAATTTCACCTCTAAATTCCTAGTAGGGTAAATATATGTTATCCAAAAAAACACAATACGCTTTTAAAGCCTTAACCTACTTAGCAGAACAAGAATCTAATACACCAGTATTAATTGCAGAGGTATCAAAGAAGAAAAAAATTCCCCTTAAATTCCTTGAAAATATATTACTCGAACTTCGAAAAGCTGGTATCCTAGAAAGTAAAAAAGGAAAAGGTGGTGGATATTTTTTGAAACTTGATCCTGAAAAAATTCCATTGTCGAAAGTGCTTCGTCTAATAGAAGGTCCAATCGCATTACTGCCTTGTGTAAGTTTAAATTTTTATAAAAAATGTAAGGACTGCGATGAGAAAAATTGTGGACTTAACCATGTAATGATTGAGGTGCGCGACAATATGCTTCAGGTACTTGAAAACAAAACAGTAGCAGATCTTATTGCAAAATAATGATCAAATTTTCCCACTTACTTTATTTCTGAAAGATTCGACAACATATCCGCTGTCATCTTGTTCAGATCGTACGCAGGCTCCCAACCCCAATCGTTTCTTGCTTCAGTATCATCAATACTCTGAGGCCAGCTATTAGCAATGGTTTGTCGATAATCAGGCACACAACTAAGTTCGAATTCGGGTATCAGTTTTTTGATAGATGCTGCAATTTCTTTTGGAGCAAAACTCATTCCCGAAATATTATAAGAAGTCCGAACTGATATCTTTTCAGCGGGTGCGTGCATCAGTTCCATGGTAGCGCGGATAGCGTCGGGCATATACATCATCGGCAGATAAGTATCTTCTGATAAAAAACAAGTATACTTTTTTTCGGCTAAAGCTTCGTGATAAATTTCTACAGCATAATCAGTAGTTCCGCCGCCTGGAGCAGACTTATAACTGATCAAACCCGGATATCGAATACTACGTACGTCTAATCCAAATCGATGATGGTAATAATTGCACCAAAATTCCCCGGCATATTTACTAATTCCATAAACAGTAATGGGTTCTATAATTGTTTGCTGCGGACAATTTTGTTTGGGCGATGTGGGTCCGAATACAGCAATACTGCTTGGCCAATAAACTTTATGTAGTTTTTCTTCTCTTGCTATATCCAAAACATTTAACAACCCTTGCATATTCAAATGCCAAGCTAGATTAGGATTTTTTTCGCCAGTTGCCGACAAGATCGCTGCTAAAAGATAGATCTGTGTAATGTTCTGGCGAATCACCTGCACGTGCAACATTTCTTTATTCATCACATCCATGCTTACATAAGGGCCGGTACCTTTTAATAAATCATTTTCTTCACGCAGATCAGATGCAACTACATTGGCTGCTCCATAAATTTTGCGTAACGCCAGTGTAAGTTCAACACCAATCTGACCTGAAGCACCAATTACCAGAATTTTATCTTTAGCCATTTATTCAATTTTTAAAGTGCCAAAAATAACTATTACTTTGAAACTAACGGTGGTTATCTTTTCTTGTTTCTAAACTAATAGTGATACAATTCACTTAATTTCGTTCCTTAATTATTTACTACACTTTACCATAAATACTTTTGATATGATGCCCGATTTTTTAACTAAGCTTTTTAAAAATCAAGCGTATAACCCAGATCATTTTTTTTTAATCGCCGGGCCTTGTGTTGTAGAAAGTGAAGATCTGATCATGGAAATTGCAGATAAAGTTTCGGGTATTTGTAAGCGTCTTGAAATTCCTTATGTATTCAAAGCTTCCTATCGAAAAGCCAATAGAACCAGTGCCAATTCATTTACAGGCATCGGCGATGACAATGG
>JAYUFN010000109.1:0-2243 GCA_043738705.1 Bacteroidota bacterium | reverse complement strand
TAATGTACCCATATCATCACCAGCTTTACCACCTACAAAAGATTTGTAAGAAGTATCAGCGAAACCAAGCCCACGAGCAGGATCAGCAACTTTCATAGCACGCAAATCATTCAACCCAGCCAAAGTATTTAACCAAGTAGAAGCAACGCACAAACGTGTTGCGTCGTTACCATAGTTTCCTTTGTTATTTGGATAATAATTAAATGCAGAGTTATACTGGTATTCCCAGTTATCAGTTAAATCCAACATGATAGGATACTTAGCAGGGTTATTGATTACATCGGCAAATTTCTTACCAATACTAAGATCAGTATCTGCAGACTTTTTGCTCAATTCAATCAATACACGCAACTTATAAGTATTGACTACTTTCTGCCACTGCTTTAAAGTTGTTAAAGCATCTTTTGCATTTGAGATTCTTTCTAAGAAATAAAAATCACCCAAAATTGCCGTGTTAGAAGCCGCAATTAAAGAAGTTAGTTGTGTATTAGCATCTTCTAATAACTGCAAGCCCTGAATAAATACTTGCTTCTGAGAATCATACTTAGGAGTAGGGTTATCTAATCCTTTTAAAGCTTCAGACATTGGCAAATCACCAACTTTCAAACTCATATTGATGAACAAATAAGCTTTGAAGAACTTAGCCAATGCCCCATAAGGATTAATTGTATTTGGATCAGAAGCAGTTTTAGCGGCTTCCTTTTCCATTGATGTAATATTATTTAAAATACCATAATCCAAAGAAGCACTACCAGACCAATAATCATTGGTACCGTAATAGGTATAAGTAGATAATGTATACTGACCGAATTTGTCTTCGTCACCAGCTGGGAAAACCATTAAAGAGTTTTCGATTTGTCTAAGCAAGAGGTAAGCTGGAACCGATATTGGTTGGTTAGGGTTCACTGCATACTTCTCGTATGTTTTAGTACAACTGCTCGCTATCATTGCAACAGCAAGAAACAGTATACCGATTTGTTTATTCAATTTCATACTTATGTTTTTTAATGTTTTCAAATGGTTAAAGAATTAGAAAACAAAATTTACGTTAAAGCCATAGCTACGAGTAGTTGGAGTTTGTAAGTTGTACTCTCTACTGTTTCCACTATTATAATCACGACCAGAATATTGGTCAACATCCATATCCTTGAAACGACTAGGGAAGAAATACAAAAGGTTACGACCAACCAATGAAACATCGATTTTAGTAATGAAAGATTTTTTTCCTAATACTTCCTGAGGAATAGAATAAGTGATCGTTAATTCACGAAGTTTAGCATAAGTCTTACTTACAGAAGTATGTTCGAAGTCATTAAAGAAGCTACTTACATAATCCTGAATAAAAAGAGGAACACCTGTATTTTTAGTGAATTGTAATGAACTCATGTTAGTAATAACACCAGTTACCGGATCATATTTAATTGGAGTATTGTTTGAAACCTGAACACCTTCACCTACATAAGTTCCTTTGAAGTTAGGATCCATTGTATAAGCATTCGTTGTTGGGTTATAAACAATTGCTTTTGCTTCAGCAGCCCTAGCAACCCCTACCGCACCTTGAACCGTAAAGATGTTTGATCCACCTTCGGTGCCTTTTCTCATCACACGATCTTGAATCATCCCTCCTACTTTACCATCAAACTGGAAAGAAAGACTGAATTGCTTGTAGCTAAACTTGTTGTATACAGACCAGCTCCAATCGGCATCAGCATGTCCTACATATTGTGCTTTTGGCAAATACACAGGGAACCCAGCACTGTTATTGATTACTTGTCCATCAGCTGTTTTAGCAGTTGAACCAGCGTATAATTTATCTACACGATCACCCTGTTGGAACTGATAGTTTGCGAAGTTTGATGGCAAGTCTTTATATCTTTCTGTGAAAGTTGACCAGTTAACCATTACATCCCAATTCAAACCTTTTGCACTTCTCAATGGCGAGCCTGTTAACGAAAGTTCAGCACCTTTAATTTGTGTTTTGATTGCATTGGTAGTATATCCTGTTAAACCAGTTGTTTGAGACAACGGATAGTTACGGATACCAGGACCGTTGATATTGTTGTAATAAGTTGCATTTAAGCCCAATCTATTTTTCAAGAATTTTACATCGAATCCAAACTCAGAACTTGTAAGCACTGAAGATTTGATATTAGGATCAATTACATTAGAAGGAGCATTTGCACCACTCTGTCCGTTATAAACAGTTCCAATACTGTAAGCAGGATTAGACAAAGAATAAGAAG
>JAYUFN010000108.1:0-6282 GCA_043738705.1 Bacteroidota bacterium | reverse complement strand
CCAAAAAGGAATGTATCAAATTGTTGAAGCTATGTATTTGCTAGCTGTTGAATTAGGAGTGAAATTTAAATTTGAAGAAGAAGTAATAGCCCTTAATATTGAAAATAAATTCGTTAAAACGGTGACTACTTCTGCAAAGGAAAATGGTAATACTATTAATAAAAACTACCATGCAGAAGTTGTAATTGCTGGTGCGGATTATCATCATGTAGAAACAGCGCTACTGCCAAAAGCATACCGGTCTTATTCTGAAAAATATTGGGAAACAAGGGTGATGGCACCGGGATGTTTGATCTATTATGTAGGATTGAATAAAAAAATTGAAGGTATCCAACACCACAGTCTTTTTTTTGATACTTCATTTGAAGTTCATGGAGAAGAAATTTATAAAACAAAACAGTGGCCCACAAATCCTTTGTTTTATGTTAGTGCAATATCGGTAACAGATCCAGGGTCTGCACCTCCTGGGGGAGAAAATTTATTTCTATTGATCCCAGTAGCCGCCGGACTTGAAAATGACGATGATGAGGTAAGAGATAAATATTTTGATATGATTATCGAAAGGATGGAAAAGCATCTTGGACAATCAATTAAAAACAGCATAATTTTTAAAAAATCGTTCGCACATAGTGATTTTATCAGCGAATACCACTCTTTTAAAGGAAATGCTTACGGTTTAGCGAACACTTTGCTACAAACAGCTGTTTTAAAACCAGCGTGCAGAAGTAAAAAAGTTAAAAACCTTTTTTATACTGGGCAATTAACTGTACCGGGGCCGGGTGTCCCCCCCAGTTTGATTAGTGGAGAAGTAGTAGCGGGGGAGGTGATCAAAGCATTTGGCAGAAAAGTTGATTAGTGAAAATCTCTAATGAATTCGCTGAATTAAATTTAAAAAACAATAAATACAATCTAACCATGATGGAACTGTTTCATGAAGTGAGCCAAGATTGCAGTAGAATTACTACCGAAAAATATAGCACTAGTTTTTTTTCGGCAATCAAGTTATTGCATAAAGGGCTCAGAACACCTATCTGTAATATTTATGGATTTGTACGTTTCGCTGATGAAATTGTAGATAGTTTTCATGACCATGATAAAGCATTTTTATTAGCTGAATTTCGAGATTCTACTTATTCTGCAATAGAAAATAAAATCAGTCTTAATCCAATCTTAAATAGCTTTCAACTTACGGTAAACGAATATCAGATCGACCATAAATTAATAGAAGCCTTTTTATATAGTATGGAGATGGATCTTGAAAAACGTAAATACGATAAGGCCGGCTATGAAGAGTACATTTATGGAAGTGCCGAAGTAGTAGGCTTGATGTGCCTAACGGTTTTTTGTGATAAAAGACCACTTCAATACGAACTACTAAAGCCTTACGCCAGAAGCCTTGGTGCTGCATTTCAGAAGGTAAATTTCTTGCGTGATCTGCGTGCAGATTTTGAAGGATTAGAAAGGGTTTATTTTCCAGAATGCGATTTTAGAAATTTTACTAAATCAGATAAACTTGCAATTGAAATTGATATACAAAAAGACTTTGACAATGCATTAATAGGGATTCAAAAATTACCTATTCAGGCTAGGTTTGGTGTGTATGTAGCTTATAAATATTATTTGTCGCTTTTTAATAAAATAAAGAAAGTACAGCCCCAGAAAATTATGCAACAAAGGATACGGATTCCTGATTATGGAAAGATATTAATTCTTGCAAAAGCGGGTATTCGTAGCCAGTTTAATATGCTATAAACACAATATTAATAATCATGAATACTATTGATCAAGTAGTTTTGGTGAATGAGTTAGATGAAAAGACGGGCCTAATGGAGAAAATGGAGGCCCATGAAAAAGCATTGCTTCACAGGGCTTTCAGCGTTTTTATTTTTAATAAAAACGGAGAACTGTTACTGCAACGAAGAGCACATGATAAATACCATAGTGGGGGTTTATGGACAAACACCTGTTGTAGTCACCCACGCCCAGGCGAGAACCCCGAAGATGGAGCAGTAAGAAGATTGATGGAGGAAATGGGTTTTGAAACCCCGCTTAAAAAAGTATTCGATTTTGTTTATAAAGCAAGCTTCGCTAACGGACTCTCTGAGCACGAATTCGATCATGTTTATGTTGGATATTATGATGGGCCAATTAACCCCGATCCGAAAGAAGTAAACGAATATCTGTATCGCTCAATGCAAGATATCCAATACTCTTTGGTATCTGAGGATGGGTTATTTACAGCTTGGTTCAAGATTATTTTTCCAAAGATGATGCATTGGTGGAATGAGAATTTTTCGAAATAATTAGCCTAATTTCCTGTTCTCATACATGAATTCTACTAAAAAAGTAATTGTAATAGGTGCAGGAATTGCAGGATTAGCTTCCGCTATCAGGCTTGCAGTACAAGGCTTTGAAGTAAATGTGTACGAAAAGAACGACTATCCAGGTGGAAAACTAACTCATTTTGTTTTGAACGGATACCAGTTTGATGCGGGCCCGAGTTTGTTTACGCAGCCAGAAAATATTACTGAATTATTTGCACTAGCAGAAGAGCCAATAGATGATTATTTTAAATTCGAACCACTCCCAATCTCATTTAAATATTTTTATGAGAATGGCACAGTAATCAATGCTTATACAAACACAGAATTATTTGCAGATGAACTAGCAAATAAAACAGGAGAATCTAAAGAGTCGTTGATTGAATACCTTTCTGATTCCAAGAAAGTTTATAATAATATAGCTACGGTATTTTTGAATTATTCACTCCATCAATTCAGCACAATCTTCTCAGCAAATATTTTTAAAGCCATTAAAACTGTTCGTTGGAAACACCTATTCAAAACCATGAATCAGGTAAATGAGTCTTATTTTTTAAAAGCCACAACAATTCAACTATTCAACCGCTTTGCAACATACAATGGAAGTAACCCTTATCAGGCACCGGGCATGTTGAGTTTAATTCCACATCTTGAATTGAACGAAGGTACTTTTTATCCAAAGGGTGGAATGATCAGTATTACCGATGCTTTGTACCGACTTGCTTTAAAAAAAGGCGTACAATTCCATTTTAATTCTCCTGTACAAAGAATTATAGTAAATGCTGGAAAAGCTTGTGGGGTAGTAGTTGGGGGAACAAATTATTTTGCATCAATTGTTGTAAGCAATATGGATGTTTACTTTACGTATCAGAAACTATTATTGAATCCTATTCTTGCAAAAAAAGTATTAAAACAAGAAAGGAGTAGCAGTGCTTTGATTTTTTACTGGGGAATCAACCATAGTTTTCCTCAGTTAGAATTACATAATATTTTTTTTACGAAAGATTATAAAGCAGAATTTGATTCGCTTTTTATGACTAAAAAAATCTATTCAGATCCTACTGTCTACGTTAATATTACTAGTAAAATTGAGCCTGGTATTCAAGCACCTGAAGGTAAAGAGAATTGGTTTGTAATGGTTAATGTGCCTGCAAATATTGGGCAGAACTGGGAGTTGTTTCGTAAACAATGCAGGGAGGAAATTATTCGAAAATTAAATAGAATCATTGGCATCGATATCGAGCCGTTAATCGAAGTAGAAGAAATTTTAGATCCTGTGTTAATAGAATCAAAGACCGATTCTTATATGGGTTCACTATACGGTTCGAGTTCCAATTCCAGAATGGCTGCCTTTTTAAGGCATCCCAATTTTTCAAATCAAATTAATGATTTATATTTCGTGGGAGGGAGCGTTCATCCAGGAGGTGGCATACCTTTATGTTTGAAAAGCGCAGCCATCATGAGTAGAATGGTAGAAAAAAATTCATAAAATTTACAACAGCAGGAGAGTTATTAGAGTGGTTAAAATGAAATTAACAAAGCACAATATTGCCACTTTCATAGCGATCCTTTTTCATTTATGTGGAGCTGTTGGAATATTGGCAAGCCCGTATAGAGATTGGTTTATAAAGCACACCCCCCTAAACCTTATTCTGATAGTTTTACTACTTATTTGGAATCAACCCCAAAAAAATAAAGCATTCTTTGCATTTTTATTCTTTTCATTTCTGGTAGGAATGGGGGTTGAAATGATTGGGGTAAATACTGGAAACTTGTTTGGAGCGTATCGTTACGGAACAATCATGGGAAACAAGTTAAACGGAGTTCCTTGGTTGATTGGTCTGAATTGGTTTGTATTGATGTTTTGTTGTGGTATTGTAATGACTAAAGTACAAGATAGGTTAAAGTTAAAATACGAAGCTGCGGATATTACCCTTACACCAACAATCGAAAAACTATCGCTCATCTTCGATGGAGCAACATTGGCAACATTTTTCGACTGGATCATGGAACCTGTAGCCACTAAATTAGGCTTTTGGGTATGGAAGGATGGAGTAGCTCCATACTTCAACTATGTCTGTTGGTTTGTTGTGAGTATGCTATTAATGTGGGTTTTTAGTAAGCTAAGATTCAGTAGGGCCAACCATTTTGCACTAGATTTGTTAATTATACAGACACTATTTTTTCTCGCTTTAAGATTCTATTTATGATCATCTATTTGCTCATAACAATCGCTATTTTTTGTATTATGGAGGGCGTAACATGGCTCACACATCGTTTTGTAATGCATGGATTTCTTTGGTACCTGCACGAAGATCATCACAAAAAAAGTGATGGATTTTTCGAAAAAAATGATGCCTTCTTTGTCATTTTTGCGATCCCTAGTTGGTTATGCATTATGCTTGGAAGTATGAAACAAATTTATTGGCTAGTAGCGATTGGCGCGGGTATTGCCATGTATGGGCTTGCCTATTTTTTGGTACACGAAATCATCATCCATCAACGATTTAAATTGTTCACCAGAACAAATAGCAAGTATATTAAAGCTATTCGATGGGCACATAAAATGCACCATAAACATATTAATAAAGAGGAAGGAGAAAGTTTTGGAATGTTATTAGTTGCAAAAAAATACTGGAACAAAATCCGAAAAGACGAAGCCCTTCAAAAAAATCTGTAATAATTATAGTCAGATATGGCACCCAAACACTATCAATATATCATAACAGGTGCTGGATGTGCAGGATTGAGTTTACTGATGCGTATGATGCAGGACTCGTTTTTTGCAGATAAGAAAATTCTTGTAATCGATCAATCTCCTAAAACAAAGAACGATAGAACTTGGTGTTTTTGGGAAAAAGAGAAGGGCCTATTCGAATCAATCGTATACCACAAGTGGAACAATATTCAGTTTCTTTCGAAAGATTTTTCTACTACAACATCACTTTTCCCCTATCAGTACAAAATGATTCAAGGGATTGATTTATATGAATATGTTTTGCTGAAAGCATCTACGTTTCCATCCATAGAATTCAAATATGAAAAAGTAACAGCAATCGATACAACAGATTATCAAGCTAGAGTTGAACTGAGATCAGGAACCTGTACCGCTGATTATATCTTTAATAGTATTTTGTTCGACTCAGATAAATCTAATATGCTGACAACAAAAAAACAGTATCATTTTTTACAACATTTTAAGGGATGGGTTATTCAAACCAAGGAGCCTAGCTTTAATCCTGATGTGGCTACTTTCATGGATTTTAGAATCAGTCAGGAATACGGAACAGCGTTCATGTATCTAATGCCAACATCCGAAACAACCGCGTTAGTAGAGTATACGCTTTTTACAGAAACCCTATTAGCTAAGGAAGCATACGAAACAGCACTTAAAAACTATATCAACAATTCTTTAGCGATTGCTGATTATGAGATACTGCACGAAGAATTCGGCATCATTCCAATGACCAACCAAAAATTTTCTTTACAAAAAAAAAGGGTCATCAATATTGGAATTGCCGGTGGCCAGGTAAAAGGGAGTACGGGATATACTTTTCAATTCATTCAAAAAAGAACAGCGACAATTATTGATGGTTTAAAAAAAGGGGATTCCCATTTTGATAATTTATCCTTTCGTCAAAGAAAAGGAAGTCTATACGATAGTGTGCTGTTAAATGTTTTACATCATCATAAAATGCCCGGAGATAAAATCTTCACAAAAATATTTAGCAACAACAATATCGATAAAATTTTACGTTTTTTAGATAATGATAGTTCGATATTCGAAGACTTGCAAATCATGCAGTCGGTACCAACAACTATTTTTCTTCCAGCAGCCTTGCAGGAATTGTTGCCTTAAAAGTATTCTATTACATTTGTAATCTGGCCTTGTAGTACAACGAATAGTATGTGAGTTTCCGAAGCTCCTGATTCAGGTTCGATTCCTGACGAGGCCACAACC